>NVVU01000081.1 GCA_002733485.1 Robiginitomaculum sp. | reverse complement strand
TTGCCAGCGCCAATATTGCCAGCGCCTATACCGCCAAACAGGTGTGTTCGTGCCGCTTTATTGCTGGGCGCGAACTCAAAAGCTGCCTTGGTGATTTCACCAACGACATCAGCGCCCTCTCCATCACCCAAAAAGATAAGGTGATCATCTCCGAGGCCCCGTTTGGTATGGGCACATCCCGCGCGCGCTATACGCCAAAATTGGGCTGTGCATTGCTGAAATAACCGTTTTTCTTTTTGGGGAGCGTCGTTTTTCCATTATCTCCGTGTCATTACCCGGCTTGTCCGGGTAATCCAGTCCCGTAATTATGCCGTACTGGGTTGCCGGAACAGGTCCAGCAGTGATGGGGGTGGGTAGCTTTCTTTTTCAGCGCACCAACAAAACTGTAAATGCGTGTAAATTAAACGCCTTAAGCCGTTTGCACACCGTGGGTAATCTCGGCCAGATCAACCTCATAAGGCTCGTTCAAAAAGTCCTGAATGACCGGTACCGTCTCGTCGGCCCGGGACATCAGGAACAAATGCCCGCCATCATGGATCACGTGCAACCGGGCATTGGGCAGGGCAAAATTGAGGATATGAGCGTTGGCCATGGGCACAATGCTGTCCCGATCACCCGCCAGCACCAAAGTAGGCATTTTCAGCATCCGTATGAAGGGCAGGCTGGTCCAGCCGATAAAGGCCAGCATCTGGAACATATAGCCGCGCGGGCTGGGCGGACGCAGATGGGTAACAAAATTTTGCGCCTCGTCGCCGCCCTCTTCGCCATAAAGCGTTTCAAAATTGCGCAGCATAAAATCCGGGTCCGCATAACGGCGCGGATTGGTCATTTTGGAAATAGAGGCCATTTTGCCGGGTACCATGGTCATGCCCGTGGTGGTGGCCGCCAAAATGAGGCGTTTGACGCGCTTGCGATACTGAATGGCGAATTGCTGGGCCATCACCCCACCCCAGGAAACTCCCATGACATCAAGGTTGTAATAGCCAAAGCGATCCACCAATTTTCGTGCCATACGGGCCAATTGCCATGGCCGATAGGGCAGCAAAGGCGCCGGGCTATCGCCCACGCCAGGCACATCAAAGGTCAGGATATCGCGGTCGGGCAACAATTCGCCCAACATAAAGGACAGTTCCAGATTGGCCCCTATGCCATTGAAAAACAACAAGGGTCGTTTGCCCAGATCGACTTCCGCTTTCCAATGGGCCACGCGCAGAACTTGCGTTCCGATCGTCTCATAACTGATACTTAGACGTTCGTGCGTATAGGCCATGAGCCCTCCTTTGAGTCGGTTTTATCCTAGCCGAACACGTATTCACCCGGCGCGTCAACCAGCGGCGGGAAGGCTTCGGACCCCATTTTCCTGGGGGCAATCTTCATTGGACCGGAATGATCCTTTAGCCATTCGGCCCATTCCACCCACCACGAGCCGGCCTTTTCTTCGGCATTGGCAGCCCATTCATCGGCAGTGACCGCCAGTTCGGGATTGGAAAAATATTTGGATTTTGGATTACCCGGCGGGTTCAACAAAGACTGGATATGCCCGGAATTGGAAAGCACGAATTTTATGTTTTTGCTGCCCAGCAATTTGGTAGTGCGATAGCACGCCTTCCAGGGCGTGATATGGTCCCTGATCCCGGCGACAATGAAGGTATCGCATTTGACCTTGGTCAGATCGGCGACATGACCGGCAAATTCCACTTCGCCCGGATTGGCAAACGGCTCATATACACTCATGTCCAGATAGTCGGAATGCAATTGCGCCGGCAAATTGGTGGTATCGGCATTCCAGAAAAGGACATCAAACGGGGGCGGATCCTGCCCCATCAGATAATTGTTGATGACATAGCTCCAGACCAGATCATTGGGCCGCATCCAGGCAAACATGCGGGCCAGATCGTCGCCTTTTAAAATGCCTTTATTGCGCGACCAGGACCGGGCGATCTCAATGCTTTTTTCAGAGACAATCTGCCCCAGTTCGCTGTCATCGCGGCGCGGGTCCAGTACACAGACCTGAAAGGTCAGGGCATTAATGCGCTTATCGCCCGCCGCCGCCAGCGTACTGGCAAAGGTGGCCGTGGTGATACCGCCAGAGCAGGCACCCGAAACGTTCAGTTTTTTCGAGCCAGTGATCTTGGCAATCACTTCGCTGGCCTGGATCAGGCTATCGACATAGTCCTGTAATCCCCAATGGGCATTTTCTTTCTGGGGGTTAGCCCAGCTGACGATAAAAGTCTGAAATCCCTGGGAGAGCAAAAAGCGCACCACGCTTTTTTTCGGGGAAAGGTCGCTGGCATAAAACTTGTTAATCTGTGGCGGGATCTGCAAAAATGGGATTTTGTGCACTTTTTCCGTAGTCGGAATATACTGGATCAACTCCATCAGATCATTTTTCCAGACCACTTTGCCGGGGGTATTGGCCAGGTTTTCACCAACTTTGAACGGGCGCTTGTCGACCTGGGACGGCATGCCACCGTTTTTGGTCATGTCGTCATAGACGTTTTTAAGGCCCTTGATCAGTGACAGTCCACCGGAATCAATCACCCGCTTTTGCGCCATAGGATTGCCGGCAAGGCTGTTGGTCGGGGCCAGCGCATCGACAATCATGCCCATAACGAACTGGGCGCGGGCGTGTTCCAGCTCATCCAGTTTCAGATCCTCGACCCAAGTGTGCAGATTATCCTGCATGGCCAGATAAGCTTGAAGGCCGCGTTTATAAAACGGATTGAACGTCCAGGCCGGGTCCTGAAAACGGCGATCGCGCGCCTCGGGGGCGCGCTCCGACTTGCCAAGGGCAATCTCGACGCTCTCCTTGGCCATGCGTCCAGCGTATTTGGCAGTGGCTTTGGGGCTGGTCCCGGTGCGCCTGAGCAGCATCGCCACCGCGCCCAGCAATTCCTGGCGGTTAATACCCATCATCGGGTTTAGTGCCGTGGTGTTGCTAGCTGCATTGGAACCAATATTTCCTGTTTCTTTTGCCATGCCTGTTTATTCTCTCCGTTTGCCGGTAATATCTTGCATGGTATTTTACAATGCGATTTTTAACCAGCGCTCATCACTCATTTAAGAAAATCGTTTCATGTTGTTGTTTATGTGTCAAACTCACCGTGTCAAAAACAGGCATAGAGAACCATGAAAACACGGGACCGTATCCTGCATGTCGCGCTGGCCCTCTTTAACGAAGAAGGCGAGGCCAGCCAGTCCGCTGTTGATATTGCCAATGCTCTGGAAATGTCTCCGGGCAATCTTTATTACCATTTCAAGGGCAAGGATGCGATTATCCGGGCCTTGTTTGATAATTTTGAACACGAAATGCGGATCATTTTGCGGGGCTCCCGTGGTCGCATCACCTCGATCGAAGATAACTGGGTCTATAATTATATTATCCTCGAAGAAATTTTTGATTTTCGGTTCTTCTATCGTAACTTAGGTGAATTACTGGCCCGCTATCCGGATCTGGCGGTGCGCTTTCGCGCCCTGCTTGCAGAAAAAARACAGACCATTTACACGCTTCTGGATGATCTGAACAAACGCGATGTTTTATTTCTGGGGCCGCGAATGGCCGACGTGATCACCAGTCAAATTCTTTCCACACTAACCTTCTGGCTCAGCCTGGATGTCATAGAGGGCRGCCATGCCGAGCCCAGTGCCCTGATCCACAAAACCGTGTTTACAACCATGGCGCTGGTCGCGCCCCATATGGGCGAAGAGGGCTTTACTGTTATGCAAGCGATGATGGCCTATTACGACCGGATGGTAAATTAGAACCAAAGCCGGATACCGGCAACAAAGGATGTGCTGGATGCCTTATTGCCCGCCAGTCGGCGAAAATCGGCTGTATTACCAACGGCCTGTTCCCAGGCTACGCCGATATACGGGGCCACTTCGCGCTTAAACTCATAACGCAGCCTATACCCAATTTCGATGGTGCTAAGACCGGATCCCGTACCCAGTTTCTGCACATCCTGCGCCGCGAGGTTTACCTCAATACGGGGTTGCCCGATCAGGCGTTGCGTAAAGCGCATATCATATTCAGCTTCGACCCGGGCGGTAATGTCGCCGTCTTCACTTAAAAACAGGGCCGAATCCACTTCAAACCAATACGGAGCAAGTCCCTGCATCCCGACAACGGCATAGGTGGTGGGCAAGATATCAGGGCCGACATCCTGCCTGACCCCGGCCTGAAAATTGAAAAATGGTGTGACCATACGGCTGTATAGTGCTTGCAACTGAGCTCCTTCAATGCGCCCGCCAAATTCACCCTCACCTTCTGCTTTGACCCATAATTTATTGGTATCATTGCCGATCCAGCCTTGCGTATCCCAAACATAGCTGGATGTCCCCTGCCCCTGACGGAACTCTGCCCGGTCAACCTGAAAAAATGTCAGGGTCGGGGAATCATGAATTGGCTGATTCCAGGAGGCAGGAGCACCTGAAGGGCCATATTCCTGCGCATTGGCGATGCCCGCGCCAAGTGTTGTTATTATCCCAACAAGAAGGAAGATACGGATACTCATAGGATTTCCCCCTCATATGGAGAGACTTCAACAACGCGGAACATGCCCATATCCATATGGAAGAGCAGGTGACAGTGAAACGCCCATCGGCCCGGCGCATCGGCATTGATCAACAAGGACACACGTTCAGCAGGCTTGACCGAAATTGTGTGTTTGCGCGGGAGATATTCTCCATGACCGTTTTCCAGCTCCATCCACATGCCGTGCAAATGGATCGGATGGTCCATCATGGTATCATTAACAAGGATCAGCCGCAGACGTTCGCCGTGACGAAACGGTATCGGACTATTAATCTCAGAGAATTTCTTGCCGTCAAAGGACCACATATAGCGTTCCATATTGCCGGTAAGATGCAATTCCACATCACGTTCAGGCGGGCTTTGATTGTATGGCACCAACGCCTTTAAATCATTATAGACCAGCACCCGATGACCAACGTCTTTCAATCCTGTGCCGGGTTCACCCAGCCGGTTACGTTGCACATCGGCGACCGAAATGGCGCCGGGGCCATGATGGTCGGGGCCATGACGCGCAACAATCGGGCCCGCCCCGCCCATATCCATGCCGGCCATCTTGCCTTTATCCATAGACCCCATGTCCATGCCGGACATCTTGCCTTTATCCATAGACCCCATATCCATGCCGGACATCTTGCTGTGATCCATAGACCCCATGTCCATGCCAGACATCTTGCTGTGATCCATAGACCCCATGTCCATACCGGATGATTTGGGGGGGCTGCCCATGTCCATTCCGGGCATATCCATGCCCATATCCAGCATGGAACGTAATGCCGGCTTACGCAGCGATGGCACCGGGGCGCTCATTCCCATGCGGGGGGCCAGTGTACCTCTGGCGTGTCCGCTACGATCCATGGATTCAGCAAAGATCGTATAGGCGCGATCCTCTTCAGGCGTAACAATAACGTCATAGGTTTCCGCCACGGCGATCTGCATTTCATCGACCGTGACCGGTTCGACATTCTGTCCATCAGCCTGCACCACGGTCATACGCAAACCAGGAATGCGGAAATTAAAATAACTCATGGTTGCCGCATTAATGATCCGCAAGCGAACGCTCTCACCAGGGTTGAAAAGGCCAGTCCAGTTGCTCTGCGGGCCATGCCCGTTCAAAAGGTAGGTATAGATGTGGCCCGTTATATCGGCAATGTCGGTCGGAGACATGCGCATACGGCCCCAGGCCATGCGGTCTTTCCAGGTGGCTGTAAGTCCTTTTTCTGAAACGTCATTAAAAAATGTGCCAAGGGTTCGTTGCTGATAATTCAGATAATCGCTTTGCTTTTTCAGCTTGCCGAGAACGCGGTATGGGTTTTTAAACATCCAGTCTGACAGAACGATCACATGCTCGCGGTCATAAGATACAGGATCCGGCTCTGCCGGATCAATAATAATCGGCCCGTATTGGCCAAGTTGTTCCTGCAGGCCCGAATGGCTGTGATACCAATACGTTCCACTTTGGCTTACCTGATATTTATAGGTAAATGTCTCGCCAGCTGGAATGCCGGGAAATGTGACTCCAGGAACCCCGTCCATTTCAAAGGGCAGAAGAATGCCATGCCAATGAATTGATGATGATTCATCAAGCGTATTATGGACGCGGATCGTGACCGTCTCGCCTTCCTTGAAACGCATGATCGGTCCGGGCACGCCCCCGTTTATGGTCACTGCAGAACCTTGCTTGCCATCCACCATAATGGGGGTACGGCCAATTTTAAGATCAAACTCATGGGGGCCAGTTCGCGGATCGGCCGGTGGCCAAACCCCCGCGCCACTTTGTGCCCAGGCCGGTAACAGCCCTTCTAGCGCTACCAGAGTTGCCCCTGCCGTCACTGATCCCAAAATCTGTCTGCGTGTTACCATTTCGGCTCCCCTCATAAACACTGAATTTCAGTGTTCTTGATCGTGTGCAAGAACGTGCAACACAAATCACACCAGGCCAGACCGCCTTGACGGGGTATCCGGCGTGATGTGTTATGCAGCAACATTATGTATGCTTATGACGTATACGCATCAGAGCGTGTGACCCCTCAGCTTATTGACACACGGGCCCAAAGAAAAAAGGAGACCCTGAAGCCTCCTTTTCCTGCTTGATTTCGAATTCAAAAACCATGCCTTATGCAGCTTTAGGTGCTGCCATATTCGCAGGCTTGTCAGCCGCTTTGGGAGCGACTTTGGGTGCTGGCTTCTTGGCCGCAGCCTTTTTAGGGGCTGCAGCTTTTTTGGCGGTAGTTTTCTTGGCTACAGGTTTTTTTGCAGCGCGCTTTTTGGGGGCAGCTTTTTTAGCGGTCGTCTTGGGCGCATTGGCCTTGGCGATGGCTTCGATCTCGCCGGTCAGTTGGGCCAGACGATCGGCAACGCTTTTGTCGGCTGCTTTGGCCTTGGAGGCCACGGTGTCTTTGCGCAGGGCGTCGATTTCTTCTTCCAGATGATCAATCTTGGCATGCAGCGCATCAACTTTGCTGGTCTTTTTACCAAAACCCAGTGCCGAGCGCATGCGGGTCATGCGATCTTCCAGGCGGTCACGTTGTTTTTTGGTGATGCGATTGGCGGCACCGGCAACCTTGGCCACACGGGCGCTGGCACTGGAAAGGCGCTCATTGGATGAAAGACGGGTCAAAACATCGCCTTCAATGGCTTCGCCGCGCTTGACCAGATCATCAAAAAACTCGCCGGTACCAGCGTTCAGCTTCACGGCACCATCACGGGCTTCGGTATAGGCGCGGCCATAGGCACCAACGCCTGCCAGCCAGATCTTGTGGGCAACATCCTTGCCCTGGGCTTCGATTTGAGCGCCGATTTTTGCAGCCGCTGCTTTTTTGGTCTTTGTCATTTTCATGTCTCCATAGTGTTTTNCAGGCCCATGGCCAAAAAGTAAAACTGTTGATGAAACTGGTTTAGCGACAAAAATTAGAAACCGCATACTAATCGGGGCGCACAGCAAATCGGCGAAGTGAGCATGCTTAAGAAAGCATTATGACGACGGCATTGTTTTGTATAAAATTAAACTAATATTTGAATAAATTCTTTATAAACAACTAAATAATTGCATTTGTGTGAATTATCAAGAATTTGTAACTTACCCGCATATAACACCATAGTAATTTTATTTCGTACGATTGTGCGGCAACAGAATAAAGCGGGGATCATATGCGTTTCATGACCATTATCAGCATAGGTGGATCTGCCCTATTGGGAATACTGGCTGTATTTTTGGTCCGCAGTATGATCAATAATGCAGAAACATCAGGAACGGCGCTCGCCAGCACAGAAGCCGTTCAAACGGTGCCCATTGTGGTTGCCGCCCGTGAAATCGCCTTTGGCGATGCGTTAAAGGCCAATCAGTTAAAACTGGTGTCATGGCCAGAGGACAGCGTACCCAAGGGGGCATTCTCGTCGCTGGAACCTTTTAAGGAAGACAACAAGACCTGGCGCTCGGCACTTGTGCGCATGRCCARGAATGAGCCCATACTGGCTTTCAAGGTTTCCGGCGAGGGGCAAAGACAATCGCTTTCCCTGCAAATTGGCGTCAACATGCGTGCATTTTCCATACGGACCAACCAGGCCAGCGGCGTAGGCGGGTTTGTACTGCCCGGCGACAGCGTCGATGTGGTGCTGGTGCGCAAGCTGGGCGGAGAGGTCAGCCGCACCGATAAACGCGTATCCGATCTGATTGTGCAAAATGTCCGGGTATTGGGTGTCGACCAGAATGCAGACGCCACTACGGAAAAAACCCGCATTGCCAAAACCGTTACGGTTGAAGTCAGCGCCCGGGATGCGCAACGCCTGGCCCTTGCCGCCGACCTTGGCGATCTGAGCCTGACCCTGCGTCGTGCCGGTTCAGAAACTACCACACAGGCGCGCCAGGTTACCATTGCGGATTTGCATGCCTCCTCGATGCCACGCCGTGTGCACCGCGCCACAAAGGCCAGACACAAGGTCTATCCCGCAACGGCGCAAGTGGCTGTGATTCGCCCCAAAAAGCGCGAAATGGTGCGTGTTCTGCGTGCACCTGAGTACCATTACGACAGCAAGGCCTCAAAAACCTTTGCACGCATAGATCAGGATCTGGATGGGGAATTACAGCCATGAAAACGTACAATTCCAACCGGCTAGCGGCCATGGTGTTTGGTATTTTTTCCCTGTGGACTTCACCCTCACTGGCCCAGGTTCATGCCATAGAAACCGGCAATTACAACAATTCCTATATTTCTGTGTCCGTCTCAAAGTCTACGGTTCTTCGCACCACAACCAGCTTTGCCACCATGGTGGTTTCACGGCCCAAAATAGCCGATGTGTCCCCCATGACGGATCACACTTTTTATTTGCAGGGGAAATCCATAGGTGCCACCAATGTGTTGCTGTATGACAAAAAACGCCGCCTGGTAGACATTGTTGAAGTACGCGTGGGGCACGATATTGCCAGCCTGCAACGGGATCTAGAACTGGTTCTGCCGGGTGAGAAAATCAAAGCCTATGCCGCCGCCTTTGGCATTTATCTTTCCGGTACCGCGTCCAGCGCGCCGGTGGCCGCCCGTGCGGCTGAGCTGGCCGAACGCTACGCCCCCAAGGCCGTCACCAATGGAATCAGCATTTCCGGCAAGCAGCAGGTATTGCTGGAGGTACGTTTTATCGAAGCTTCTCGCACCGCCATCAAGGAAATGGGCCTGGGGTCACTGATTCAAAAGGTCGGCAAGTTTTCCTTCTCCACCAGCGCCTCTCTGGTAGGCGGTCTGGCAGCCAACACCAATGGTTCCGTAAATACGTCCATAGGGGCCACCAATGTTGATTTGTTCCTCAACGCCCTGGAGGAAAAGGGTATTATACGCACCCTGGCCCAGCCAAATTTGATTGCCCTTTCCGGCGACACGGCCAGTTTTCTGGCCGGGGGTGAGTTTCCTTTTCCAGTGGCAAACCGCAATGACAATATCAGCATAGAATTTCGCCAGTTCGGTATCGGCCTAGCCTTTACCCCCACCGTGCTGGGCAACGGGGTGATCAATCTGAAAGTGATCCCCGAGGTGAGTCAGCTGGACCAGCGTAATTCCATCCGCATCAAGGGCGTGGAAATCCCGTCCCTGACCGTGCGCCGTGCCAACACCACGGTCGAGTTGCGCGACGGCCAGAGTTTTGCCATCGCCGGCATGTACCAGTCCGCCTATACCAATATGGCGCGCCAGACTCCCTGGCTTGGTGACGTGCCGGTGCTTGGCGCCCTCTTTCGCTCCACCCGGTTCCAGAAAAACGAAACCGAACTGGTGATCCTGATCACCCCGCACCTGGTCCTGCCGGTGGACGACATCAATGAATTGAAAACCCCGCTTAGCAACACCCCGGAACCCGGTGAGGACGAATTATTCCTGCAAGGAAAAATCCGTGGCCACCACGCGCCCTCGCCGGCAACCCGCTCTACACCTTCCGCCAAACGTGTTTCCCCACGCCAGCTGGCTCAAATCGAGGAGAAATAAGATGAAACGCTTTCGTCACATCGGCCCTGCACTCGTCTTATTGTCTCTGGTTGCGTGCACCAGCACGTCACCAAATCCGGGGGCAGGCATGGGGGCTCACTCCGCCGTAGCCGCCAATATCCGCACCCACAGCCTTGCCAAAGGGACTTTACCACCATCCACCGCCCGCATGATGCTGGCGATCAGCAAATACAACAAAAATGAAACCGAACCGCCGGTGAACATGCATACCACCGACTCGGTAAGCGCAGATTAGGTCACCTCATGTCCAACCCTTCATCCATACCCACGCCCCGATCCACGCCGTCCATTCGGATATTGGCGGTACTGGGATCCAGCAAGGCTGCCGTACAGGCCGCCTTGCACGGGGAAAGCCGTTTTTCACTGGAAAGCCACGTGGCCAGCCAGTGCACCCGTTTGCCGTGGCAGGCAGAGCGTCAGCCCGATCTTGTTCTTCTGGAACCCCCGACAGGGGAACAGGATCGGCTGACCGTCTGGCTGAAAGAACTGGCGGTGCAATGCCCGCAAATCCCTGTTCTGGTAATTGGGGAATTGTTATCCGTTTCAGCTGTGCAAGCCCTCCTGACTCTGCGCTCCACCAATATGGTGCCATTGCCATTTTGCCACAAAACCTTTCTTGACCAGATCAGCACCGTCATGCGCAGCGAGTCCAGCACCTCTACGGGGGCGCAATGCTGGTCATTCATGTCGGCGGTTGGTGGTGCCGGGGCCACCACCCTGGCCATTGAAACCGCACTGCAACTACATACCACCAGTGCCATGGTCAAAAAAATAGCCCTGATTGATCTGAATTTTATAGATGGTGCTTGTGCCGCCTATCTGGATGTGCCTGCCAATTTACGCCTTGGCGATGTAGCCGATGATCCGGACCGTATTGACGAAGCGCTGATTGATGCCTTTGCGTCGCCTCATGCTAGCGGCTTTGATGTGCTGGCGGCGGCGCGCAACCCCCTTGGGTTTCAAGATATTAATGCCCAAAGCATTGGCCAGTTACTGGATGTCTGCTGCACTCTTTATGATCATGTGATTATTGATATGTCACGCTGGATGCAGGACTGGACCATGGATGTGATAGGCGGGTCTGATGCGCTGGTGCTGGTGTCCGAACTGACGGTGCCGGCGCTGCATGCGGCGCGCGATCTGGCCCTGAATATTGAAGCCTCAGTGCCTCATAATGCTAATCGTTTGCACCTGGTCCTGAACCGCATGTCCAAACGGATGTTTGGGCATTCAATCTCCATGGTGGATGCGCAAAAGGCGCTGGGCAGAAAGGCCACGGGTTCTATCAGCTCGGATTGGGACGGGGCGGCCCAGGCGGTCAATTATGGTCTGCCCATCGGTCAGGGCACCCCCAAAAGCAAAATATCCAAAGATGTGCGGGCCTTGATTGACGCCATTGAAAGCAACAATTGTAAAGGCAGCGCACCGGCCAGTGCCAGAATGGCATCATAATGGGGCGCTTTTCTCGAAACAGGACCGCACCAGCGGACACCACACCGGTTACGCCAAAATTGGCCCCGGCGGCCCAAATTGCTACGGCCCCCAAAAATAATGGAGGCGAGGCGGCCCACGAAGCCACCAATGACAAGGCCAAATCCGGCAAAGTGCAAAATGATCTCCTCAGCGCCAAATTGCGCATTCACTCAAAGTTGATTGACGAGATTGACCTGAGCGATCTGGACAAGCTGGATGATGAGGCCCTGCGCCGTCAGGTCCATGCGCTGGTTGCCGAAATTGTGCGCGAAGAACGCCTGACCATGAATGCCGCCGAAGTGGTCASCTTTGCCAATGCGGTCTTTGATGAAATGACCGGTCTTGGCCCGATTGAGCCTTTATTGCAGGACGACAGCATTTGCGACATTCTGATTAACGGTCCCAAGCAGGTTTATATTGAACGAAACGGTGAGTTGGAACTGGCCCCGGTCACCTTTGCTGACGATGCCCATTTATTGCGCATCATCAATCGCATTGTGGCGCAGGTCGGACGGCGGGTGGACGAATCTCATCCCATGGTCGATGCCCGCCTGCCTGACGGCTCGCGCTTTAATGCCGCCATCGCCCCCATTGCAGTGGATGGGCCGCTGGTCTCGATCCGTAAATTTTCCAAACAACCCCTGACTATTGAAAAACTGGTGTCCTTTGGGGCAATGCCAGCCTGCGTTGCCGAATTTTTACAAGGGGCCGTAGCAGCACGCATCACCACGGTCATTTCCGGCGGCACGGGATCGGGAAAAACCACCTTGTTGAACGCCCTCTCCTCGGCCATCAGCCATAAGGAACGCCTGATTACCATTGAAGATGCCGCCGAATTGCAATTGCAACAACCCCATGTGGCGCGCATGGAAACCCGCCCCCCCAATGTGGAAGGTAATGGCGAGATCAAACAGCGCGAATGCGTCAAAAATGCACTGCGTATGCGCCCGGATCGGGTAATTTTGGGCGAAGTGCGCGGCGAAGAAGCCTTTGACATGCTACAGGCCATGAATACCGGTCATGAAGGCTCAATGGCCACCATTCACGCCAATACCCCGCGTGATGCCATTACCAGGCTGGAACAAATGGTTGCCATGGGCGGCATGAATATTTCCGAAGATGCGGTACGCGGCCAGATTGCCTCGGCCATCGGCCTGATTGTCCAGGCCACCCGTCTGGCCGATGGGCAACGCAAAGTGGTTTCCATCACCGAAGTGACCGGCATGGAAAGCAATGTCATCCAGATGCAGGAAATTTTTCACTTTGAACGAACAGGAACCGGTCCAGAGGGCGAGGTTCTGGGCACACACCGGGCAACGGGTTTGCGACCTAAATGTCTGGATGAAATGCTGACCCGGGGTCTGCACTTTGACACCAACTGGTTTGATCCCCACGGGGATCTCTTTCGGGAGCAGGCCTGATGAACAGTGATATTGTCTATGTGTTGATTTTCGGCTCCGGCTTTCTGGCGGTACAGGCCATTTTTGGCCTGGTGCGCAGCGCCCGATCCAGCCGCGTAGTGAACCAGCGTCTTCGCGTTGAGGCCCGGGTCGGGTCCGGCACCGAAGCCTTGCAAATTATGCGCAAGTCACGCGGCCTTAACGAAAGCGGCGATTTTGCCATGGCGCTGCACTGGTTCAATACGCTGGTGACCCGGTCCGGCCTGCCGTTTCGGGCTACTGAATGGGCGATCATCGCGGCCGTTCTGTTTTTGGCCGGCGCAGTGGGGGCATTTTTGATGACCCATTCCCTCATCATGGCCCTGTTATTCAGCCTGTTCACCGGCCTTATACTGCCGCTTTTCTACCTGAAACATCGCGCCGCCAAGCGCTCCAAGCAGATTAGCTCGCAACTGACCAATGCGCTGGAAATCATTGTCCGCTCGCTCTCTGCAGGGCATCCGGTGCCCAGTGCAGTGGCGCTGGTGGGCCGCGAAATGCCAGACCCCATCGGGTCTGAATTTGGCATTGTTTCTTATGAAATCTCCTATGGTTCTTCGTTGTCCCAGGCGGTAGGCAGATTGTCGGAACGCGCGGGCAATTCCGACATTGACCTTTTTGCCGCCACCGTGCGCCTACAGGAACGCACAGGCGGTAATCTGGCTGAACTGTTATCGGTGATTGCCGCCACCGTGCGCGAGCGCCAGAAAATGCGCCTGAAAATCAACGCCGCCTCGTCCGAGGGGCGCGCCTCGGCCATGATCCTCACCTCGGCCCCCTTTATTGTTGCCGGCGTGTTGCAGGTCATGTCGCCCAGCTTTTATGGCGATGTCATCCACGAGCGGGCCATCCATATTGGGCTTGCCGGCCTTCTTGGCTGGATGATTTTGGGTAATCTGGTGATGCGCAAAATGATCAACTTCAAGATTTAGGGAAATTCTCATGGATGCACTTTTTACTGATCCATTGATGCTGGCCCTGTTGGGCATTGGCGCTGTTCTTGGTCCGATGATCATGCTGGGATTACAAAACTTTTCCCAAAAACGCAGCCGTCTGGCCGCCCGTTTGGCCAGCACGGGCCCAAACACCCAAGATGACCAAACCAGCCAAGGGACCAGCCGGGCGCAGCGGCTTTCCTGGGTACAGGGACTGGGCCAGGTGGTCTCGCCCAAAGGTGAAAAGGCCAGTTCCGCCATTCGCATGCGTCTGATACATGCGGGCTACATTTCCAAAAATGCGCCCTATTGGTATTATGGCGCGCGGTTATTGTTTCTGGTAGGATCGCTGGTGCTGCTGATGGTGCTGTGGCCCTTTATAGGTGACCATCTTCCCATTTCCGGGCCGTTACCGGCGGCCATTGCCGTGGCGCTCTTTGCCAATATCGCCCCCGGCCTGTGGCTGGATCGGCGGCTGGGGCTGATGCAACAGGAATACCGCAACGGTTTTCCCGACATGATGGATTTGCTGGTCGCCTGTGTACAGGCGGGCCTGAGCCTCGATGCCGGGATAAACCGCGTTTCCGAAGAGATCGGGCGGCGCTATCCCAATCTGAATACCCATCTTGGTATTATGAGCCTGGAATTGCGCGCCGGCCGTTCGCGCATCGAGGCCTTGTCCGGTTTTGCCGAGCGCCTTGGCATGGACGAGGCCCGCGCCTTTGCCACCATGTTGCGCCAGTCCGAGGAAATGGGCACATCCCTTAGCGCCACGTTGCGCGTTTTTGCCGATGACATGCGCGAAAAACGCATGCTGTACGCCGAAGAAAAGGCGCTTTCCCTGCCCGCCAAACTGGTGGTGCCGCTGATCCTGTTTGTGTTTCCATCGCTGCTGGGCGTGCTGATGCTACCCGCCGGGGTGCGGCTTTACTCGGTGTTTTCCGGAATTAACTAGGGTTTAGTCCCGCTCACCGCTCTTTAGCCA
>NVVU01000080.1 GCA_002733485.1 Robiginitomaculum sp. | reverse complement strand
CTGCAGGCGAACCCAGGCATCGGTGATGATGCCCATGGTGCCTTCCGAGCCCAGCATCATCCGATCAGCGGATATTCCAGCGCCGGAACCCGGCAGGCGGCGAGAGCTAAGTGGCCCACGCGGCGTTTGCATGGCAATGGATTCGACCAAATCATCAATGTGGGTGTATTGGGTGGCAAAATGGCCTCCAGCCCGGGTGGCTATCCAACCGCCAAGGGTGGAAAAACCAAAGCTCTGGGGGAAATGACGCAAAGTAAGGCCGTGAGGTCGCAGGGCATTTTCCAGATCAGGGCCAAAGATGCCGGCCTCGAAATGGGCGGCGCGGCTGACCGGATCAATCTGCAAGACCTTGTCCAGATATTGCAGGTCGATGGAAACCGCGCCGTTATAGGTGTCGCCAACATCTGGCTCTACGCCGCCGCAAACGCTGGTGCCGCCGCCAAAAGGAATGGCGGCAATATTATCCTTTTCCATCCATTCCAATAAGTGACTAATGTCCTTTTGAGTTTTGGGAAAGGCMACAAAATCCGGCGGGTTGGGCGCGTCGCGCATCAACATGCGCAAAATATCAGCACAGCTTTGCCCATAGGCATGGAACAGGCGGTCATAAGGAGTGCTGGAGAGCAGGGGCTTTAGGGCCGCTGGTGGACTGATCCGTGGTTTGGGAAGGTTATATTCAGCCAATTGGGGGATGGAAACCGGCGTGCCGCCTTCGGGTGCCAACAGGCGGCCAGCCTCTTCGATGGCGGTGTTCTCTGCTTCCGTCAGACAAAAATCGGCATAGCCCCAGCCCCAAAACTTTCGGTTCGTATGCTTTGCAAGGGATTTAATCATGGGTTTCCAGCCTGTAAGCGGGCAAAAAGGCCCGCGCCTTTATTCTTCCTGGTTTGGTGCGGTGGCATCCCCATTTTTAACCGCCAGCCAGGCCTGGCTCAGCACATAGGTGCGAATAGCTTCGGCCTGATCGGCATTGATAAATTTTTCGAAAGAAATCATGCCATTGTCCGTCAATGCGCCGTTCATAACAATGTCATTCCACGCGGCGCTGTCGGCGGTTTGATAGGACCAGCGCAAATCGGGTAAAACACCGGAACTGATGGCCATAGGGCCATGACAAACCATGCAATTTTCTGAATAGGCCTGCAGGCCCGTCTGGATGGCCGTGTCTGATATGGTGGGGGAGAGGGGGGCCTTGGGTGTTTTTTCCACTAATGGTTGCATCGGGTCCGGAATGGTGCCCGTGCCGCCCAGTTTGAAAACCACAACCCGGCCGACTTGTGGGGCGACGGCGTCCTCCCAGACATGACCAAAGCTAAGCGCCCAGGTGCCGCCCCAGCCRGTGGTAATGGCGATATATTGCTCACCATCAATTTCATAGGTTGCTGGTGCCGCCGCCATGCCCGCATTGACCTGACGGAACCAGAGCTTGTCGCCGTTTGCGGCGTCATAGGCGGTAAATTCGCCATTAATCGTGCCCTGAAAGACCAAATCGGTTGCCGTGGTCAACACACCGCCATTGCCAGGGCCTGTGTGTTCCGCGTGCCAGCGTTCTTCCTGTTTGACCGGGTCCCAGGCAATCAGTCTTCCCATATTGCCGGCGCGAATGGCCTTCAGTGTACCCGCCGGATAGGTAGCCGGTACGCCAGCCGACATGTTTACATCCACATTCCAGTGCTCATCGCCAGTGTCTTCTGATTGTGGTTGTTCATAAATCTGGGGAACCTGTTGGGCCGGGATATAGGCCAACCGGGTTTGCGGGCTGTAGGCCATGGCATGCCAGTTATGTGCACCTGCCGGGCCGGGAATGCCCAGGAACTGTTCATCAGTATAACGCGCCGCCGGGTTTTCGATGGGGCGGCCATGGTCATCCAGCCCACTGGCCCAGTTCACGGGTACAAAATTTTTGCCGGAAATATATTTACCGGTTTTTGCATCCAGAACATAGAAAAAGCCGTTTTTAGGGGCCTGCATCACCACGCGGCGGGCGCTGCCGTCTTCGCCCAGGGGCAGATTTGCCAGAATAAGGCTTTGGGTGGCGGTATAATCCCATTGCTCACGGGGGGTGGTTTGAAAATGCCATTTATACGCGCCAGTATCCGCATCCACGGCAATAATGGACGAGAGGAATAAATTATCGCCATTGCCATCCGGGTCCCGGGTTTTGGCATTCCAGGGCGAGGCATTACCAACCCCGAAAATGACGCTGTTGTTTACGGTATCGTAAATGATGGAATCCCAGACGGTACCGCCGCCACCTTCGGTTTTCCACTTGCCGCGATTACCCCAGGTGTCATTGGCAATTTGCGCAAAAATTTCATCCGAAGCGGCCCCATCGGGCTGTTTATCCGGATTGGGAATGGTGTAAAACCGCCATACCAGCGTACCGGTATCCACGTCATAGGCCGATATATACCCCCGAACGCCCAGCTCCGCGCCGCCATTGCCGATCAGCACCAGGTTTTTGACCACTCTGGGGGCACCGGTAATGGTATAGGGTTTGGAGTGATCCACTGTCATGGTGCTCCAGATCACCTTGCCGGTGCGAGCATCCAGCGCCTCCAGACGCCCATCAAATACCCCGACAAAGACCTTGCCTTTTTGAATGGCCACGCCGCGATTGACCACATCGCAGCAGCCCTTGGCGGCATCTTTGCCGGAAACTTCGGGGTTGTATGTCCATAACTCTTTGCCTGTCTTGGCATCCATGGCGTAAACGATGGACCAGGCCCCGGTTACGTACATGACCCCATCCACCACGATGGGGGTGGCCTCTACACCTCGGCTGGTTTGCAGATCATAAGTCCAGGCGACGCCCAGATTCTGCACATTGGCTTTATTGATTTTATTTAAGCCAGAGAATCGCTGTTCTTCATAGGTGCCGCCATAGGTCATCCAGATCTCTGGCAAGGCGGCTGCATTAGCGATATCTGTGGCATTCACCGATTCCAGGGTCGGGGTGTCGGGTTTTGTGCCCTGAACAGATGGGGATGCCCCTTTATCCGTGCATGAAACTAGCATGGCGGCCAACGCCAATAGCATTCCTGTCTGATATAATTTCATTTTCTTTACATCCCCGATCTTTCAGCTTCGCATGGCATTACGGCCATACCATAAAATTTCACGCGATTATGAACCCTGCCAGATTGGTTAGTCCAGACTGGTCCTTCTTTTTAGAGGTGGTGATATGATCTTTTAAATTGCGCTATAAGGCGTGGCGTATTGGATTCGTTGTGTGTGTTGATCTGTAATTTCCATGAAAACAAAATTCTTTCTGGCCGGCTTGATACCCTTCATCACCTTTGCAGAAGTCAGTGCGGCGTTGGCCACGGAAGATGAAGTGATCATCACCGCTAGCCGCAGGGCGCAGCCAGCCAAAGACTATGCCGGAAGCATTGCGGTCCTTGATCTGGAGCGGCTGCGTCAGGTTTCGCCGGTTCATCCGGCCGAGCTTTTTAATGAAGTGGCCGGGGTTAATATCCATCGGGGCAGCGGCCAGGAACACTTAACCGCGATTCGCTCACCCGTGCTTACCGGCGGGGCGGGGGCCGGCTCTTTTTTATATCTCGAGGACGGCGTGCCGCTAAGGGCGGCCGGATTTTCAAATGTAAACGGCCTTTTTGAAGGCGCGCTGGAACTGGCTGGCCGGGTCGAGATTACCAAAGGGCCGGGCAGCGTGCTTTATGGATCCAATGCGGTGCATGGATTGATCAATATTCTCTCTCAGGCCCCCTCAAAAACCACCTCACCCTCGTTTGATTTTTTAGGTAATGAGCATGGATATGCACGGCTGAAGGCCACCACCAATGGCGCGCTGTTCAATGGTCGTTTTCATGGCGGGCTCAGCCTGGCGCACGAGCCGGGGTTTCGGGACAATTCCGGGTTTGACCAGCAAAAACTGCAAATTCGCTATGATGGCATGGCCGGTCCATGGGCGCTGAAAACCCTGGCGACGCTTCAAAACCTCAATCAGGAAACCGCCGGGTTTATTAAAGGCCATGACGCCTATAAGGACCGGGTGTTGTCGGCCTCTAATCCCAACCCCGAGGCCTACCGCGATGGCAAAACGGCCCGGTTTTCCATGCAAATGCGCCGGCCATTGGGGGCAAATTCACACCTGACCCTGATCCCCTATACGCGCTGGGTGGATCTATCCTTTTTGCGCCATTTTGTGCCGGGCAAGGCTCACGAGGTCAGGGGCCATAAAAGCGTTGGTCTGATCACCACCTTTGAAAGCGTACTGCCCGGCGGCACCTATACCCTTGGTTTTGATAGCGAATACACCAAAGGCTTTTTAAAAGAGTTTCAGCCCGGCCCCCGGGCGTTCTCGTTTATTCAGGGCAATCATTATGATTATAACGTGGGTGCCCTGGTATTGTCGCCCTATCTGCAAACCCGCTTTGATCTGGGCGCGGGCACCAAATTAAACCTTGGGGTTCGTGCCGATTACACCCGTTATGATTATCACAATAATAT
Organism: Robiginitomaculum sp.; assembly: GCA_002733485.1. Lineage (GTDB taxonomy): Bacteria > Pseudomonadota > Alphaproteobacteria > Caulobacterales > Maricaulaceae > Robiginitomaculum_B. Next base: position 10,497 of record NVVU01000080.1, on the reverse strand, counting down.
CGATAATGGCCGTTTTGGCCGGTTCTTGCGCGTTGCCGATCGCCAGGATGACTATCTGACCTTCGCCCCTAAAATCGGCCTTACCCATGACCTTGGCAATACGGTCACGCTTTATGGGCGCTATGCCAGAGGCAATCGTGCACCGCAGGTTACCGACGCCTACAGTCTTCAGATTAATCAGCGACCCGGCGATATCCGGCCCGAAACGCTGGATTCGATAGAGATGGGCCTTAAAGGGCATTTCTCCACGATCCGCTTTGAAGCGGCGCTTTTTGCCATGCGCAAAAACAACTTTTTTTTTAGAAATGCCAATGGGTTTAACGTCAGCAATGGTAAAACCCACCATAAGGGGGCTGAGCTAAGCTTTGATGCCCCGCTTGGCAGCTATATGGTCCTTTCGGGTGCTTTTACCCTGGCCCGGCATACCTATGCCTTTAACGATATTGTTCGCTCTCCATCCAGTTCCATCCATCGGGGTGATCTGGTCGATACCGCCCCAAAAATGCTGGGGTATTTGCAAATGGCGGTGTTCCCAACCGGCAAAACCAATGTGTCCCTAAAGGTACAGCACGTCGGGAAATATTTTACCGATCCGGGCAATACCACCCAATATGGCGGGCATGATGTGTTTACCCTGCGCGGCGGTGTGGACGCATCCAAAGCTATTCATGTCTATGGTCGCGTCGATAATCTCTTTGATATTCGCTATGCGGACCGCGCCGATTTTGCCTTTGGCTCAGAACGATACTTCCCCGGTCGCCCCCGAACCTTTTTTATCGGGATACGCTTCCAGCAATAACGAAACGGCGCGTTGGGGCGTCATTTATGCGCGCTCCGTGGCCAGTGCCTTTGCGGTGATTGCCATATGTTCGATAAAGGCGATGACCGCTGGGCTTTTGGCTTTGTGGGCCAGGGTGTGGATGCCGTCATTGGTTTGAAAATTGCCGGGCAATGGTTTCATGACCAGGCTGCCATCGGCACATACCCGTCTGGCAAGCGAACGCGGAATGGCGGTTAACACCGTGCCACCACGCACGATCTCAAGGCAGACTGAGAGCACTTCAATCCGATAATGGGCATAGCCGGTTGGAAAGGCGCTTTGGCGTAATTCTCTTGGCAGGCGGCGGAACAATCCCGGTGAAGCGGTTGGCACGGCCCAGGCATACTGCGCCAGGTTTTCCAGGGTTAACGTATTGACACACAAGGGATGATCCCTGCCATGGATCAGCATGATCGGTTCTGGTGGCAGCACATCTACGGATATCTGATCCGAAAATGGGCCGTGCTGATATTTGCTGATGTCACAGACCACCAGGTCCAGCGTACGGTTCATCAGGCGTTCCAGTAAGGCATTGGAGCCGCCGGTTTGCAGGGTGACGTGAATGCTGGGGAAATGCGTGGCAAAATCCCGCAAGGCCGTCGTGACCAACGGTTCCAGCGGGTAGGGACCAGACCCCAGAGTCAAACTGCCGGTGTCCAGATCATTGATCGAGGCGGCCTGTTGTTCAAACAAGCCCAGCGAGCTGATCACATCCTTGGCATAGCGGATCAGAATGTCCCCGGTCTTGGTGGGGGTTACGGAATGGGTGGTGCGGTCAAAAAGTGCGGCCCCGATTTCACTTTCCAATGCCTTTATGCTTTTGGTCAGCGCGGACTGAGTGACAGAAATTTCCCTGGCGGCGCGTACAAAGCTGCGCAAACGATACACCGCTTCGAAATGCCTGAGATGCCGGATATCCAAATTCATCATCAATCCTGTTATGAAAAATATTCAATACCATATCACCTTTATTGTCGTGTATAAATATAGATGGAATGCAAAGGCAATGATTTTTCATTCCTGTATCCGGAAAGACTTAATCTATGAAAACCTCCTGGCTTAATTTCTTTGACCGACAAGCGCTCTTTCAACGCGTTGATGGCGGGCACTATGATGTGCTGGTGATTGGTGGCGGCATTACCGGGGCAGGGATTGCCCGCGATGCGGCCCTGCGGGGGCTAAGGGTGGCGCTGGTCGAGGCCCGGGATTTTGCCTCTGGCACGTCGGGGCGTTCCTCAAAGATGATCCATGGGGGTTTGCGTTACCTTGCTCAGGGCCATGTGGCTCTGGTGCGCGAGGCGGCGCGGGAACGGACCATTCTACGCGCCATTGCGCCCCATCTTGTACAGCCCATGTCCTTCGTTTTGCCGGCAAAAAATGCAATGGCGAAGGCAAAGCTGAAAACCGGATTATGGACGTTTGAAAAACTGGCGGAGATTGCATCATCTGATCGTCATCAAATCTGGTCGCTAGAAGACATCCACCACCATGAACCCCTGATGCGTACAGAGCATTTGTGTGGCGCGCTTACCTATACGGAATATTTGACCGATGATGCGCGGTTAACGCTGGCCAATATCCGCAGTGCACAGGAGGCGGGCGCCACTATTCTGAGCTATGCGCCGGTAAAAACCATCCTTTTGGAAGGCGGCAAGGCCATTGGGGTGAAGGTGGCCGGCGCGCTGCCGGGCGAGAGCTATACCGCCTCAATTTTTGCCAAATTTATCGTCAATGCAGCGGGGCCGTGGGTGGATGCAATCCGCGCGCTGGAGGATGAAAAGGCCGAAAAACGCCTGCTGCTGACCAAGGGTATCCATCTGGTTCTACCAAAGGAAAAACTGCCTATATCTCATACGGTGATTATGCAGACCAAAGACAAACGCAGCGTTTTTGCGGTGCCAAAAGGCGATTTTGTTTATGTGGGAACCACCGATACGTTTTATGAGCAATCAGACTACTGGCCACAAATCACCCGCGCGGATGTGGATTATTTATTCGCGGCGCTGGCCAACAGTTTTGCCATCAAGGATTTGACGCCTGCTGACATCGTCTCACTCTGGGCCGGTATCCGCCCTTTGCTGGCCGAGGAGGGTAAGAGCCCGTCCGAAATTTCGCGCAAAGACGAGGTTTGGACCAGTGCCAGCGGTATATTGTCGATCGCCGGGGGCAAGTTGACGGCCTATCGTAAAATGGCCGAGCGCGTAGTTTCCACGATAGAGAGCAAGTTGGACAGAGAGCCTTCGCGCTGTATCACCGCCACCGCGTTATTGCCGGGCGGTGATGTTGATATGAATGCCTTGCGCAACACGCTCGAACTTCAAAAGTTAGAAACCTCCGTCGCCAATCTGTTGCTAAATAAATATGGCAGCGAAGCCATAGATATTGCAAAAGATGGCGGCGATGTGCGAGCCGAAATGCATCAGGCCCTGCGGGTCGAAGGGGCGCTGACGTTAGAGGATTATTGGATGCGGCGATCCTCGCGCGCCTTGTTCAGTCATGATGCCGGACTGTCCATATTGCCTGAAGCCGCCGCCATTATGGCGGATTATTATCAATGGTCCGGGGTGCGCCACGATCAGGAAATCGAGGCTTGCAAAACCATTCACCACCAAAACATGGCCGCCATTGGCGAAGGATAAAGAAGACCGATCATGAGCAATATTATCACTAAACTGCGCGAGGCCATTGGCCCCAAAAAAGTCATAACCGATGAAACGGAGCTGGATAAACAGCGCCACGATTACTGGGTGGTCAGCCATTTGCGCGATTACCTTGCCCAGCAAAGCGAGCACGCGCTCTGCATCGTTCGCCCCCGGGAAACCGCCGATGTGCAGGCCATTTTGAAACTGGCCAATGAAACCCGCACGCCGGTTATGCCCTATGGTCTGGGCAGCGGGGTTTGCGGCGGGGTGCTGGCTAATGCCAAGGCCATCTTGCTGGATATGAGCGCCATGAACCGGATTGTTGATATTGACGAGACCAATCTGCTGGCAACGTTCGAGGCGGGTAAAAACGGGCTGGAGGCCGAAGAGGCGGTGGCAGCCAAAGGGCTGACCATTGGGCACTGGCCACAATCCATTGGGGTTTCCAGCGTTGGCGGCTGGGTGGCGACGCGCGCCTCGGGCCAGTTCTCAACCGCCTATGGCAATATTGAGAATATAATTTATGCCATTGAGGCGGTTTTGCCCAATGGAGAAGTGGTCAATATAGGCATCTCGCCCCGGGCGGCCAGCGGGCCGGATTTGCGTCATATCTTTCTGGGTAGTGAAGGCACCATGGGGGTGATCACCAAGGTGACCTTTTCCTTGCGTCGTCAGGCCCAGGAACGGGCCTATTCTGCCTTCTATACCAGTACTATGGCCGAGGGGATCGAGGCCCAGCGACAAATAATCCAGTTGGGTTATACGCCGCCGGTCATGCGGCAGTATGACAATAGCGAAGTGCGACGAAACTTTGCCGAAACGGTTCGGGATGAAGATGGCCTTTTGATTATGGTCCACGAGGGGCCAACTGCCATGGTCGCGGCCGAGAAGGCGGCCATCGCAGAAATCGCCAAAAAATCGGGGCTGGATGAGGCCCCGGAAGCGGCGGTGACCAAATGGCTCTCCAGCCGTAATCATGTGCCCAGCTGGACGTCACTCTTTGAGCAAAATGTAGTGGCCGAAACTATTGAGGTGGCAGCGCCATGGACAAAAATCATGGACGTATATGACCAGGTCGTGGCCTCCTTGAACGAAGTGCCCGGCATTGTGAATGCCAGTGGGCACAGCTCTCATGTCTATCGTTCCGGGATCAATTTATATTTCACTTTCGCGGCCTATCTGGAAGACAAGGAGGCGCTCGAGGCGGCTTATTTCGACTGTGCTGATCGGGTGCTGAAAGCCACCGCCGCTAATGCTGGCACTATTTCTCACCATCATGGTATCGGGCGGGCACGCCGCGATTATCTGGTGAATGACCTTGGCAAGGGGGGCGTGGCTCTGTTGCAAACCATCAAGCGGGCCATTGATCCCAATCACATTATGAATGCGGGGGTGCTGATACCTGATGACTGATATTCTTCTTGCCCTTGATGTGGGCACCACCTCATTACGCGCCATCGCCTTTTCTCATGAGGGAGAGGTGATGGGGTATGGGCATTCGCGCACTACCAGCTTTCATCCAGAACCCGGCCGGGTTGAACAGGATGCCGAAGCCATCTGGCAGGAAATGCAAGAGGTGATCAATAGCGCTCTAAAATCAGCAAAACGTAAAAAGAAAGACATTACCTCCATTGGTGTCACCACACAGCGTTCCAGCGTAGTGGTGTGGGATGCCAAAACCGGGCGCACCCTGTCTCCCATGGTGATCTGGAGCGATACCCGCGCCGTTGGTGGCATAGACTGGCTGGCCAAGGGGTATCTTGTGGTGCCGCAAATGGCGGCGGCCAAGCTGCCGCTGGTGATCGAAGGCGTATTGGAGGGCAAACGGTACAGCACCAAAGATAGTCTGCGCTGGGGGAATATAGACAGCTATCTGATCTGGAAACTGACCCAGGGCGCGGCTCATATAACCGATCGCACTCAGGCCACGACCACCGGCTATCTTGATCCACAAACGCTGGAATGGAACGACGCCCTGATCGCCGAACAAGGGTTGCACCGCGCCCTGTTCCCCAAACTGGTGGACAGTTGGGGGGCACTGGCCACTACCTCGCGCCGTGCCTTTGGGGCCAGTGTGCCGATCACCGCCATCCTTGCGGACCAACAAAGCGCCATGATGGCCCATGGGGCCATAACGCCGGGGGCCTGCAAGGTCAGTTATGGCACATCGGGGACGTTTAACGTCAATACCGGCGATCAAATGACGTGGGTATCGCCCACGCTTCCCCCCTGGGTGCAATATGCAAAGGCAGGGGATGTGGCGTATTGCATAGAAGGCATGGTGCTAAGCGCCGGGTCTGTTTTCGACTGGCTGGCCGGGGTGGATCTGATTGACAGCGTTCAGCAAAGCGAAAACATTGCGGCGCAAAGTGCAGATAATGGCGGGGTCTTTATGCTGCCTTCTTTGCAAGGCATCGGCGCGCCCTTTGGCAATCCGGAACGCAAGGCCATGATCGGCGGGCTGAGTGGCGGCACCACCAAAGCCCATATCGCCAGAGCGGCGATGGAGGGCATTTCCTTTAGAATTCGTGAGATTGTGGATTTTGTTTATGACAAAACCGATCTGGACCGCCCGGCGCAATTGCCTGTGGATGGCGGGGCGACGACGAATGATCTCTTTATGCAAATTCAGGCCGATCTGTTGCATCTGCCGGTGGCGCGCCATGCGGTGCGCGAGGGGGCGGCGCTGGGCGTGGCCATTGCCGCCGGGCTGGGCGGGGATGTTTTTGAGTTGAGCACGATCAACCGTTTTGCAAAATATGATCGTGTGTTCGAGCCACAAATCTCCGCCGATGAAGCGGCCACGCGCCTGCGTGACTGGCAGACTCTGGTTTCCTCTGGTGCAAAGGGCTGATTAAACCAGCCCTCTTTGCTCACCAACCATTAAATCCAAAGGGCCTAATCGTTTGTGATATAGATATATATCGCCCATATTTGCCGATATTATAAAAATCACTATACGATAGTGCCGTAAATATCACGAAATAAAGCCACATTTCCTTTTCTGATCTGGCACAATGCCTCTCAAAGGAGTGTGCGTAATGCGGCTTGATTCTGTGTATCCTCCGGCAACCAGTGATCCGGGTCTGTCGGCGTTCTATCTTGCGGGTGAAACCGCCTTGGTGGATCAGTTAATCGGTCAAACCGGATTGAGCCAGTCAGAACGTGCCGACATAACCCGGCGCTCTGTTGCCATGGCGAAAAACTTACGAGAGCAAACCGGCTCCATCGGTTTTGTGGATGCCCTCATGCAGGAATATGGCCTGTCCAGTGCCGACGGCATTGCGCTGATGCGGCTGGCCGAAGCGCTGATCCGCACGCCCGACCACACCACCGCCTGCCATCTTGTCCGCGATAAATTCATGAACCGATCCTGGGGCGAGCACTTTGGCAACAGTCCGTCCTTCATGGTCAATGGGGCTACGCTAGGGTTGCAGTTTGCCTCGCAATGGGTGCAATGGACCGGTGGGGCAAAGGCCAACACTTTGCTGGCCCGTCTGGGCGACCGGGTGTTTCTTGCCGCCATGAACCGGGCCATGGCCCTCATTGGCGAGCACTTTGTGCTGGGCAATGACATCGAGGCCGCCTGCGCGAAGGCGCGCCATCTTGAGAGTGAGGGCTATGGCTTTTCCTATGACATGCTGGGCGAAGCGGCGCTCACCGACAGGGATGCCGAACATTATTTCTGCGCCTATGCACAGGCCGTACGCCATTTGGTCAGCATTGCCGGCAATTATACATCCGCAGCATTAAGGCCCAGCATTTCGATCAAGCTGTCGGCCTTGCATCCGCGTTATGAATACCCTCAGGCCGCCCTGTGCGTGCCGCCCCTGGTCAGCAAGCTGATCACGTTGGCATTGATCGCCAAAGGTGGCGGCATTGGCATTACCATCGATGCCGAAGAAGCGGATCGTCTGGAAATTTCGCTAAATGTGCTGGAGGCGGTTTTGATGGCACCGGAGCTATCCGGATGGGATGGTCTGGGTTTTGTGGTTCAGGCCTATCAGCGCCGTGCCATGCCAGTGATTGAATATCTCATCCAACTGGCGTCCAGCACCCAAAGGCGGCTGAATGTCCGGCTGGTCAAAGGTGCCTATTGGGATATGGAGCTAAAACGCGCTCAGGAACTGGGCCTGCCCAGTTATCCGGTTTTTACGCGCAAGGATTATACCGATGTCAGCTATCTGGCCTGTGCGCAAAAAATGCTTGGGGCGCCAACGCAGATTTATTCCCAGTTTGCCACCCATAATGCGCAAACGGCGTTGGCGGTTGATTATATCGCCAAAAAAGCCGGGGTGTCTTTTGAGTTCCAGCGCCTGCACGGCATGGGAGAACGCCTGCATGCGGCGCTTATGGRTCAAKGCRGGRTTYCCAGCCGCATTTATGCCCCGGTCGGCCARCATCGTGATTTGCTGCCCTATCTGGTACGYCGCCTGTTGGAAAACGGCGCYAATTCCTCCTTYGTMAATCAACTCACCGAYAATAAAACAGACATYCAGTCGCTGGTKCGGGACCCYATTGAGAGTGCRCAATCGCTAACACCYRACGGTGGTTATGTGGTCCCMGAACCCCAAAATGCYTTTGGYATGACGCGYRCMACCGCCCGGGGKGKGGACTGGAMYCAGGCAAAAGAGGCCGAGGCSTTTCAGGCGCTCTTGGACAAGGTGCCCRGTTATGYRGCCAGCTCGATCATYGGTGGTAAGGSGGTTCGTGGYCCCGCCGCCATCATCCGCGCGCCGTTCAACCAAGGCATTGAAATCGGTCAGGCTTTTTATGCTGGGCCCAAGGCCATTGATACGGCGATGGGTCTGGCTCAAAAGGCTGATTGGGAAAAGGGGCGAGGCAGAACAGAGGCCTGTACGTGCCTTCGAAAGGCCGCCGACCTTTTGGAGGCGCGCCAGGATGAGTTTATCCAGCTTTGCGTATGGGAAGCCGGTAAAACCATTGCCGATTCAATCGCCGAAATTCGTGAGGCGGTTGATTTTTGCCGCTATTATGCGGATCAGGCCGAGGCCCTGGACCATAAAAATCGCGCGCCTCTTGGCACCGTGGCTTGCATATCGCCATGGAACTTCCCGCTGGCAATTTTTATTGGCCAGATTGTCGCCGCCCTGGCCGCGGGTAATACGGTAATTGCCAAACCAGCGGAACAAACGCCTTTGATCGCGCACCGGGCGGTAAAATTATTGCACGAGGCTGGCATTCCTGTGGATGCGCTTCATCTTGTGATTGGCGATGGCGCTATGCTGGGCAATTATTTGAGCGCGCATGCATCAATTCAGGGCATATGCTTTACCGGCTCGACCCGAACTGCCAAAACCATCGCCAGCCAACTGGCGGATACTGACCGCGCGCTAATCCCCTTTATTGCTGAAACCGGCGGGGTGAATGCCATGATTATCGATTCAACCGCCCTGATGGAACAGGCGGTCAGCGATGTGATCGCGTCGGCTTTTCACAGTGCGGGGCAACGGTGTTCTTCGTGCCGTCTGGTCTGCATTCAGGATGATATGGCCGATGCTTTCATTGAAATGCTCTCTGGTGCTATGGACAAGCTGGTCATCGCTTCACCGGTTGGACGCCAATGCGATATTGGCCCGGTGATTGATAATGGGGCCAAAACCATGATTACCACCTATGTGGAGAAAATGCGCAATAAATTTAAGCTGTTGGGGGAAACCCCCATGCCCAAAGACGGCGAGGTCGGCCATTTTGTAGCCCCCATCGCGTTCGAGGTTTCGGCCGTGGCCGATGTGCAGCGGGAGATTTTTGGMCCAGTGTTGCACGTGGTGCGCTATGCGTCCAATGGACTGGAYGCGTTGGTGGACCAGATCAATAGCCTGGGATATGGCCTCACTCTGGGCCTGCACACCCGTATCGATAACCGCGTTAATGAAATTGCCGCCAAAGCCCACATTGGCAATCTGTATGTGAACCGAAACCAGATCGGGGCGGCGGTAGGGGTCCAGCCTTTTGGCGGCGAAGGATTATCCGGTACTGGGCCCAAAGCCGGTGGGCCGCATTATCTGCGCCGCCTGACCCGGCCTGTGGCCGCTAGGCATTCTGCCCTTACGCCCAGTGCWAAGGCCTCAAAGGCAGACAATGCTCCGGTTGTGAAAACCGAGGCTCTGAGCCAGGCACAGGATGCAGCCTTACGCTGGGATCAAATGCGGCGCGATGTACCACTTCTCGCGCTGTTCAAGGCGGTCAAGGTGCAACACCCATTGCGGGCGGTGGCCTATCAAGAGGCGGTAGAGGCCTACATACGTACCTTTAAGCTTTCTATAGACCTGCCCGGGCCAACCGGCGAAACAAATAAGCTCTCAATGCATGGCCGTGGTGTCATGGTGTGTATGGGGGCAGAAAGTCCCGACATACTGGACCGGCAAATCGCTAAATCTTTGGCCGCAGGCAATGCGGTTTTGGTGCTGTGCACCGATGAACACAGGCCTAATTTTGCATGGCTGTCCAAGGTCTTGTGTGCCTATGGTGCCCCGAAAGGACTGGTGGCCAGCTTGCCGCCAGAGAGTATTTACGGCCTGCTGAATGCAGATATTGGTGCGGTAATCACGGATAGGCCGGATCGCCGCGAAATCGCCTGCGCCCTGGCTCGTCGCGATGGAGCCATACTGCCGGTGTTAAGTGCCACAGATGATATTGAGCTTTATGCCCGTGAACGAATCCTGACGATCAACACTACCGCCGCCGGCGGCAATGCAGCGCTGTTAGCGCGGGTTTGAATGGCGGGCTTCGGGTCATCCGGATATGGATTGTCTGAGATGTTATGCTCTGACAATATCCAGTGAGGGGGCGTTACGATTACCGTTATATGGACAAAATAAGTGGCATTGATCAATGAAGGGGGCCTCTAAAACTTGATGCCTAATTTTCCACCCAGATAATGGCTTTGTGTACTTTTCCCGGCTTCATACTGATAGCCCAGTGAAATACGAGAGCGTCGTTCGCCAGGGTTGTTGCCATAGGCCCAGCCCATTTCCAGTGCGGGCATAATGCTGGCCAGATTTTGTGTATTGC
>NVVU01000079.1 GCA_002733485.1 Robiginitomaculum sp. | reverse complement strand
TGCTCATCGGATAGCCAAAAATAACGCCTCATGCTCCAAAACCTCCATGATAAATCACAAGGCATTGAATCAGTTATAGGTTAATGAGTTCTGACCCTAGTATTTTCCACAACAAGTGAACGTATTGACACTAATATCAATACTATAACTAAAATGTATGTAACTATTTATAACAAGAAAATGATTTTTATACAATTTTCTACAAGCAACAATAATGAATATAACTTATTACAAAAACAATTCGAACTTTTTGATTTTTTGTTTCATGTAATAGCAAGTTCATTTATCATACACAATCAATATACAAACCACTAATACTTAAAATTAATTTTTCCTAGGCAAATAATTTGTACATTTACGTGTTAAGAGTCTGGCACAAAATTGACATGCGCATACTATATGCCTATTTAATAAGGCTATGTTTAAGGTGCGCTCGGAAGGACAAGCCATGCCGCGACACGCCAATCAGCTCCCGTCACGTCGACGCAGTGTCAATCTGACCATTCGCAAAGATGTCATGGAAACGGTCAAAGCCTTGCGCCTGAATGCTTCTAAAGCGGCTGAGACAGGCATCATTCAGGCGATCCGTGAAGCACAAGAGCACCAGTGGCGCGCCCGTAATGGCGCTGCGATCGACCAGCATAATGAACGCATCGAACAAGATGGGCCGTTGCTGACCCCAGGTTGGACGGTGGAAGAATAAGGTGGCACGGTTTGACGTCTATCGCTTTGCCAACAAGGCAGCGCCATTCGTTGTCGATGTGCAGGCTGATCTTTTGGGCGATCTAGCCAGCCGCGTTGTCGTGCCATTGGCCCCCGTCGCCCAGTTTGCCAAGGAAGAATTGCCACGCTTGAAACCGCGCATCCCGATTGATGGAGAAGACTATATTTTAATGACAACGGATATCGGCGTGCTCGCCAAGGCACAGCTTGGTATGCCGGTCACCAATATAGAAACCGGCCATCGCGATGACATCACCGCTGCCCTTGATTTTTTGTTTCAGGGGTTTTGAGCATGATCCCGCGCCGGATCAAACCGCTCGCTTAAAACTGAAAATACACAAAGGGGGCGGCGGTTAGCGGGTAGATGCTAAGCGCCAGCGCAATCGCGGCCCCGGCCCCGGCCCACCAAAGCTCTGGGCGCTGCATGGCCGGCCAGTTTGGCCGCCAGCGGCGCACACCCAGCACATGATCCAGCGCCAAAACCGCAATGATCAATAGCGCCATCAGGCTAAGCGTTTGCGGGCCGCCCACGCGCAGACCGCTGAGCGCGCCAAGGGCACTGAGCGCATCAGCGCCGTTATTGGCCCGAAAGATTGCCCAACCGACCAGCACCACCGCCTGCGTCAACACCAGACCGGCAATCCAGCCCAACATGGGTGGCACCTGAACATGCCCGGCAAACACGGGTTTCAAATACGTAATCCACAGCTTGTGTATGACCAGGGCGATGCCATGCAGTGCCCCCCAGGCGACAAAGGTCCAGGCCGCGCCGTGCCACAAACCGCCCAACACCATGGTGGCCATGATATTACGGTATGTGGCAAAGCGCCCGCCTCTGGAGCCGCCCAGCGGAATGAACAGGTAATCCCGCAGCCATGAGCTTAGGGAAATATGCCAGCGCCGCCAAAAATCGGTGATTGAGGAACTGGCATAAGGAAAGTTGAAATTGCGCGGAATATGATAACCAAACAGCCGCGCAATGCCGATCGCCATCAGCGAATAACCGGCAAAGTCAAAATATATCTGTGCGGCAAAGGCAAAGGTGGCCAGCGCCACAGCGCCATTGGAATACGCATCCAGATTGCCATAGACCCCATCCACCACGGGGGCGATATTATCGGCCAGCAAGGCCTTGTAGACAAAGCCCACCGCAAAGGCCCGCAGGCCCACCACCAGCGCCTTTTTGCCAAGGCGCTTGGGACGGTCTATTTGCGGGAAAAAACTGGCGGCGCGCACAATCGGCCCGGCCACCAATTGCGGGAAAAACGCTATATAGAGCGCCACGCGGGCAAGGCGTTTTTCCGCCTTGAGCACGCCGCGGCGCACATCGGCCATATAGGAAATGGCCTGAAATATATAAAARCTRATGCCCACRGGCAGRATAATGCGCAAWGTMGGCATRTCGGCGCGCAGACCCAATTTGCTGAATAATTCTGCAAAGCTGTCGGCAAAAAAGCCGGTATATTTGAAAATACCCAGCACGATCAGCGAAACCACAACCCCGGCGGCCAGGGCAAGGTTTTGCGAACGCTTTGTGGCGTTCGGCCGCGTCATGATGAGTGCGCTGGCCCATGAAACCCCGATCACCAGCCCGATCAGGCCCAAAAACCGCCAGTCCCACCAGCCATAAAACACCGTGCTGCCAGCCAGCAAAATATGCAATCTGGCCTGATTATTTTTCACCAGCCAATAGGCCGCAAAAACCACCGCAAAAAAGATCAAAAACGTAAAGCTGGTAAAAATCATGGCGTTTCCCCCTCCACGGTGCGAAGGGCCAGTTTGGGGTGCGCCTCCGGGGTGCCCAGCACGCCGGACGCCATCACTTTGCCTGCCAGCCAACGGCCATAAATTGCCGCGCCGGGGGCCAGCAAATGTTCTTCATCAAACCAGACCGGCCCATCAAGAGCGGCCAGCATGGCCGGATCAACCGGCGCAATGCAAACTTCATCTGCCTCGCGCTCGCATATGGCGGCCAGATAGGCTCTCCCATGCGGGTCGATAACCGGCGGAAAATAATAGGCTATACGGCGCACCCCGGCCTTTTGCAGCATAGCGCGTTGCGCCGCGCGAAACTTCTCGCCCCAGGCATAGATATGATCGGATGGTGGCAACGTCTGGCGCAAGCCCGATTTACGATCATCGTCCGTCACTTCGCGGCGCGGCGTATCTTGTGGATCATACGAGGCCAGTTTGGGGGCGTCAGGCAGACGCACCGCTTCGTTAAAGAGGCCAACATTAAGCCAGTTCAAGGGGACATGCAGGCTCAGAAGAATGGTATTTTTGACCAAATCTACCAGCCCGTCCGGTGCGCCCATGGTCAGGCCGCGCAAGGCCCAGAACGTACCGCGCAGATCAAACTGGCCGATCACCCGCTCGGAGAATTTGGCGATGACAAACCCATGGGTGGGGGACCGATCAAATTCGAGCGAGGCCTCCAGAAACACCGCATCGGGGGGCCGGGGGGCCGCGCGCAAAAACTGGCGCAGGCGTAAATCGCGTTCCTGCAGGCTGGCCCCTTCCAGGGCAAAGGTGATCACGCGCTGGTTATAGCCATGGGCGCGCAGGCGCCGGGTCAGGGATTTATCGTTGATGGCATTGCGCGAATAACTGGCCCCGACAAACAACACATAGGGCGCAGGGTCTTGCGCAATGGTGTGCAGGGCGCTGGCGGCAATTTGCGCATAGGGACCATCGCGCACAATCGAGGCCCGATTAGCCCCAAACCCGATCAGCGCCGCAGTAAACCCAAGGCCGAACACAAACGCTAACCCATTGCGCAATACCTTTGCGGTTTTACCCGTTGGTGGACGGCGCAACACAAAGGCGGCCAGCACAAGGACCAGCCCCGCAAATATCAGTTTTATGGCGAGCATGTTTTCCCCGCTTGTTTTCACCCAAGGGTAGACTGCCAGAAAATGTCTTATATTTGGTTACGACCATCACCGTGTCATTACCGGGCTGGTTCGGGTAATCCAGAAAACGAAAAATTACAAAAGAACTGGATTACCCGAACCAGCCCGGTAATGACATAGCGTAACAACCCGCCCAACCTCAGCTTGCATGTTTGTCATGCAATACGGTAAAAGGCGTGTGCGCCAACGTGCGCGGGGGCGACTTTACATGAATAGACTTTTATCTGAACTGCGCCGCCGTAATATTTTTCGGGTCGCCGGGGTCTATGCGGTGGTCGGCTGGATATTGATGCAGGTCGCCGGTGCACTGGAAAATTCCCTGAACCTGCCCGACTGGTTTGACAGCGCCATCACGGCGGCTTTGCTGATCGGCTTTCCCATCGCGCTGCTGCTGGCCTGGGCGTTTGAGATGACACCGGAGGGGATGAAACGCTCCGAAACGGTGGCCGAAGGGCAAAGCATTCGCGCCAAAACCGGCCGCACGCTGGATTATGTTATCGTTGTCGGGCTGGTGCTGGTTGGCGCGCTTGTCGTCTGGCAGGGGATGCGTTCTCCTCCTGCGCCCTTCGAGGCCGCGAAAAATGCGGCACCTCAGGATAAGGTGAGTAGTGCAACCAACACCCAACCTCATCTTGAGCTTGTCGAAGGATCGGAAACAAACACTATCGCCGAAGCCTCCATCGCCGTGCTGCCGTTTGTGGACATGAGTGCGGGGGGCGATCAGGAGTATTTCTCCGATGGCATGGCCGAAGAAATCCTGAATGCATTGGTCAAGGTGCCGGGCTTGCGGGTGGCCGGACGCACATCGTCATTTTCATTCAAGGGCAGGAACGAGGATTTAATCCTTATTGGCCAAACCCTGCATGTGGCCCATATCCTGGAAGGTTCGGTGCGCAAACAAGGCGAGCGGGTGCGCATCACCGCACAACTGATCAAGGCCGATGACGGCTTTCATTTGTGGTCGGAGACTTATGATGGCACGCTGGATGATATTTTTGACCTTCAGGAAAAAATCGCCCGGGCCATTGCCGGTGAATTACAGGTTTTGCTGAATATTGGCGAAGATACCCGGCTGGCCAAGAGGCGGACCCAAAACAAACAGGCCTATGATCTTTATTTGCAAGGCCGTGCTTTAAGCCGCCAAAACTTTGGCGAGGGCCTCTTGGCCAAGGCGGCGACCCTGCTTGAGGGTGCCGTGGCGCTGGATCCGCAATTTGCCGACGCCTGGGCGGAACTGGGGTTGGCCTATTATACAACGCCTAATTTCACAACGGTGAAAGATATGGCGCCCTTTAATGCCAAGGCGCAAAAAAATGCTCGCAAAGCGCTTGCCATTAATCCTTCGAACATAACCGGGCAAGTGGTATTGCAAGCTTTGCTCAAGCGGGAGAAGAAATTTGCCGAAGCGCGCGCAGTCTTTGACCAGCTCCTCTCCGTTAATGAGCTAACTGCCGATCTTGCTTTTGTTGACGGTTATTCGAGAGCGGCCATGGGGCAAACCAAAGCGGCCATTCCTTATCTGGAAAAAGCCGTTAACCTTGACCCCGCCGATGGCAATGTGAGGTTTAATTTTGGTTTGGCCTTATTCAATGCTGGCGATCTGGATGACGCAAAAATGGAATTGCAACAGAGTTTTGATTTGGGATATGTTGGAGCCTCTGCCAGCTTGGCAAATATCGCATTTTTGCAAGGCGATTCAGAGGCTGCCAAAGATATTTTTCTAAGTATGTACGACACTTTGGGGCAATATTATGCCACTCAGCTTCAGGGGCGACCCCAGTGGGAAATGGCAGCGAAYGGRTWTTATAGCGGCAAGGAAGCCGACCGGTTAAAGTTTTTGGCCCTGATTAACGCCTATGTGCAATCCCCGGGTGCCATTGTCGATTGGGTTATTATGAGCGCCTATTTGCGTACCGGAGAAGCCAAAGCCTTTATGGATGCGTTTGAGGCGCACCCGGTCGCCAACCCTGAATTTGTATTCCTCAATCTCTGGAACGCGCAGGAAATCAGCCGCAAAGTGCGCCARCACCCGGATTTTCMRGGYTTTGCCAAACGCAATGGYYTGCTGGAGTATTGGMAGACYTATGGCTGGCCGGATAAATGCCGCCCCRTTGAAGGTRATGACCCTGATGCGTTTGAATGTGATTGATGATGAATAAACTACTCACCGARYTGCGMCGTCGYAATATWTTCCGSGTGGCKGGYGTYTATGCGGTGGTGGGCTGGATATTGATGCAGGTTGCCGGGGCGCTGGAAACCTCCCTTAAACTACCAGACTGGTTTGACAGCGCTATCACTGCCGCTTTGCTCATYGGCTTTCCYATTGCCMTRYTGCTGGCCTGGGCGTTYGARATGACSCCSGARGGSGTRAAACGCACTGAARATGTGGGYGYAGAAGARAGCGTWASCGCCAARACMGGRCGCACCATGGACTATGTAATTATCGCCGGGCTGGTGCTGGTCGGGATGCTGATTGTTGGTGACCGCCTGATGCCGGGTGCGACGGCGCCGGATGCTGGCGACGAGGCACCGATCATCCATGCCAGCGATATTAATAACAAATCCGTGGCGGTGTTGCCCTTTGAGAACCGCAGTGAGAATGCCAGCGACGCTTTTTTTGCTGACGGTGTTCAGGATGGTTTATTAACCCGGCTTGCCAAAATATCGGCGCTGGACGTGATCTCGCGCACCTCGGTGATGGGCTATCGCGATACAACCAAGAGAATCCCTGAGATTGCCAGGGAACTGGGCGTCGCCGTTATTCTGGAAGGTGCGGTACAGCGCGCCGGCAAGCGGGTGCGGATCACCGTGCAGCTGATAGACGGAGCGACCGACAAGCATTTATGGGCGCAGGATTATGACCGCGAGCTGACCACAGATAATCTTTTTGAAATACAGGCAGAGATCACCCGCATCATTGCCCGCGCCCTTGAGGCGGTGCTGACCGGGACCGATGAGAAGGTGCTTGAGGATGCGCCAATAACGCAAAGCCTTGACGCCTATGATGCCTATATTCGCGCCAGACTGTTGGCCAATGCGGGGGAAAGCGTCGATGACTTAAACGCAGCCATCAGGAATTTTGATGCAGCCATTGAGATCGATCCGGACTTTGCCGCAGCCTATGCTGGTAAAGCTAATGCCCAGTTGGACATATATTGGAGTTTTACCCATAACCGTGATCTGGTGCCGCAGGCCGAGCAAGCGTTGCAACGCGCTCAGGTACTGGCCCCGGATGCGTTTGAGACCCTGATCGCAGAGGGCTATTACCAGTATTATGGCCTGCTTGATTATAACCGCGCCAATGCCGCCTTCGAGCGGGCGCTTGTTATTGCCCCTGGTAATGCAGAGGCCTGGGCGGGCAAGGGTTATGTTGCCCGGCGCATGGGCCGGTTTGATGCAGCCATAGCGGCACTTGAACGCGCCCTGCGACTTGATCCGAAGGACTTTTGGAGCAATTCTAATCTGGCCGAAACCTATGCGTACCTTGGCCGGTTTGACGAAGGACACCGGATGATGGCCCTCGCCATCGCCATCAATCCCCGATCATTCTGGGTGGTAACAACAAACGCAGCTAACTGGAGCAAGGAAGGCAAGACGGAACAGGCCTGGCAGGCGAGTTCCATGCCGATCGGCAAGCTGGACCCGGTATATTTTTTCTTGCGAGCCCATTATGCGATCAATACCCGCAAGGCAGCACGCATTAATGATGCCCTTGATAACTGGCCCCAGATTTATCGCCAGACGGTATCTTTTCCTGAAGTCTTTACTCTTTCCAGAGTGCGGGCGCTGATGGTGCTGGGCCGTAATGATGAAGCGCAGAAGCTCCTGGGTGAAATTAAGGTACGCCTTGATACCATGGTCGATCCCTATCCCGCTGACTGGGCGGCCAGTGCACTTTACTATCCAGTGGAACTTCCTGGCCTGATGGGCGATTTGGCGGACGTTCGGGCGGCGGTTTTGGACTTTGAAGCTAACGTCAAACCCGATGCCTGGGCCGAACGAGATAATTTTCTGGCTATTGCCCGTGCATTTGCCAATGCCGGGGATGCCGCCTCTGCATTTGATTATATGGAGAAACTGGCCAGACGATACGGGCCAGCAGCTTATCTGCAATTCACCATCTTGCCAGCCTTTGACACTTTGCGCGACCAGCCGCGTTATCAGGCACTAAAAACCAGTTATGAGGCCTGGGCGGAAAATAACTCTCATGAATAAACTTCTCACCGAATTGCGCCGGCGCAATATTTTCCGGGTGGCCGGGGTCTATGCCGTGGTGGGCTGGATATTGATGCAGGTTGCCGGCGCGCTGGAAAATTCCCTGAACCTGCCGGACTGGTTTGACAGCGCCATTACCGCCACGCTGCTCATCGGCTTTCCCATTGCGCTCTTGCTCGCCTGGGCGTTTGAGATGACCCCGGAAGGGATGAAGCGCACCGAAGCGGTGGCCGAGGGAGACAGTGTTAGCGCCAAGACCGGACGTAAATTGGACTATGTCATATTGGGCGCGCTGGTTCTGGTTGGTGCACTGGTGATCTGGCAGGGGATGCGCTCCCCCATCCTTCGACAAGCTCAGGATGAGGTCAATAGTGTAGCCAGTTCCAATCCTCATCCTGAGCTTGTCGAAGGATCAGAGCTAACCACAAATGATGTGAACACAGATACCATTCCCGTTCTGGATCGCTCAAAATCTATTGCGGTTTTGCCGTTTGCGGATTTTTCGCCCAAGAACGACCAGGAATGGTTTTCTGATGGCCTGACCGAAGAAATCCTGAACGCGCTGGCGCGCACGCCGGACTTGCTGGTGACCTCGCGCACATCCTCGTTCAAATACAAGAATTCCAATGAGGAAATCCCGGCGATTGCCAAGGCGCTTGGCGTTGCCCATGTGCTTGAAGGCTCGGTGCGCCGGGGTGGCGAACGCCTCAGGGTAACGGCGCAATTGATCCGTGCCGCCGATGGTTTTCATTTATGGTCAGAGACTTATGACAGCACCTCCGATGATGTCATTGCCATTCAGGAAGACATGGCGGTCAAAATCGCCACGGCATTAAAAACCATTATGGACCCCAAGGCGCTGGCCAACATGACTGGCGCTGGTACCCGCTCGGTCCCTGCCTATGAAGCGTATTTACAAGGCTTAGCTTTATTAGGGAAAGACACGACTTTCAAAGCATCTTACGCCGCCTTCGAGCGCGCCCGAGCCCTTGACCCGGCATTTGCCGCTGCGCATTTTCAAGCCAGTAGCTATTGGGCGGCMAAYCTBWCGCYGAGCKCCACTYWTGCCCAARACRTTGAYAATGTYGATCAYAATTACCGCGAATATTTATTGCGCATYAATGCHGCCATTAASRCGTCTGARGGAMARCCCCGGCARTTRCTCTAYCGTGCCGATATGGCGCTRAACCAGTTTCGYCTGSCSGATGCCGYCCGCGATYTGGARCAATACCTGAAAGGCGCRCCRCTGGATTTTSRTGCCTGGTCTRRTCTTTCCAGCATTTATTCRTGGCTGGCYGACTATGACRCWGCCMGCACGGYCAWCRCGCWAGCYGAAAARTTAARYGACAATACAGYYKTKCARTATATCAGTRTTATCWTYAATYATSTCTGGTCAAAAGATTWTCMGRYYGCRGCCRATRCCGCCCGGCGCGCYKTKGCRCAATAYCCCAATGATRCWGAYRTTYTRTAYCAAGCCCATCGGGCATTGTTGTGGGCCGGTGYRGTGGACGAGGCMCGGGCGCTCACCGCCCGCYTKTATGATGGTSAMYSMKCAGATGYASRAAARCTGACCGTTAAAGTGCGTCAATCCTGCGCCGATGGKGACCGCAAAGYCGCRCAAGCAGCCGCRGACAAGATTTTCGCGATGGGCGATGACGAGGCCAGCACCAAATGGATTGCGCATCAACTRTTGGGGGATCGCCAGGCCGCCAGAGAGGACATTATCCGCTTTGATCGCACCAGTCCGCCRATCCTGCTGAGCGCMTGGCTGTGGTATCCTTATTTTGATGCGCAAGCATACCCTCATTTACGCGAAATATTACGCCGCGAAAACATAACTCGTCCTCCTGTGGCAACCATCCCGTTTGCCTGTCCGGCAACTTAAAAAACCTTTAAAATACTGGTTGTTGCATGGTGGTGCAATGAATGCCGCCGCCAACCTCGCCAATGGGGTCACTGTTCAGCATGATGATTTCCCGGTCCGGGTAAAGCCGCGCCAGGGTTTCTTTGGCCTTTGCATCGGCATCCCGGTCGCCAAACTGTGCGGCAATAACCGCCCCGTTACARACATAATAATTGACGTATGAGGCAACAAAATCATCGGCGCKAATGCGCGGGGTTTTGGGGTCGGCAATGACAGTTAATTGTAACGCACGGCCTGTCGCATCGGTGGCTGATTGCAAAATCTCACAGGTTTCAAAGGCGGCTTTGGACCAGGGATCATTTTTGTATATTTTTTCTGGCATCTGGATCAGCACATGGCCTGGATTGGTAAATCTGACCAGAGCATCAATATGATAATCGGTAATGTCGGCACCCATGATCCCCGGCGCCCAGATGATTTTACGGGCCCCCAATGCCTGCAAAAGCAGCGTCTCTATCTCGGTCTTGTTTCCAGCATTGCGATTGGGGTTTACCCAGCTGCTTTCATGGGCGATCAACGTGCCGGCCCCATCGGATTCAACGCTGCCTGCCTCGCCCACAAGACCGTTATCGAGCAGAGGCAATCCCAGGCGCCGGGCTAGGCTGCGCGCAATCCTGCCATCATTATGGTGAGTTTGTTTATTGCCCCAGCCATTGAAATTAAGATGGGTTATGGCGCATTTCCCGGCGATATTTCTGACAAAGACCGGCCCCGAATCGCGGCACCATAGATCATCGGTGGGGATATCCCATATTTCAATGGAGGCGCTGAGCTTTCGCCGTGCCGCCTTTGCGTAAGTCGCGGCCATCAACATGACCACCGGTTCAAATGGCGCAATGGCATTGGCAATACGGGCAATGGAATTTTGTACCATGCTCAAAAAAATACGATCCGGGTAGAGCGTACGGTTCACTGGCCATTGCATAAAGGTGCGAGCATGGGGGGCGGCTTCATCCGGCATAAAAAACATGGATTTTTCCTGATCACTCATGGCCGCCATAGCTGGCTTTGTCGGCAAGGCACCAAGCGCAGTAAACGCACCAAGGCCGAAATGAAACTCCCGCCGGGAAAACATGGGCACCTCTTTTCTCTGATACAGCTAACTCTATCAGGTCGAGCTCGCCGCTCAAAGTCTGCCATGGGCAGGCGATACGGTCGCCATCCTCCGTCAGCGCGCGATACATCTGCATGCCGTTCGCCCTGTGTTGTGGCTCAATATTGGAAAATACATAGCTACACCTTGAAATAACTGACTGGTCAGTTATATAAAATGTAACGTGTTTCATCTTTTGCGGGAAAAATTGTGCCATCCTCGCCCTCCGTACCGCGCTGGCAGCGCCAGCCTGAAGAACGTCCCGGACAAATCCTGGATGCCGCGCTGGCGGTGTTTCGGGCGCAAGGGTTTGGGGCAGCACGCATGGACGAAATTGCACAAAAGGCGGGCATTTCAAAAGGCACGATCTACCTTTACTTCAAAAGCAAAAACGCTGTGCTGGAGGCCCTGATTGATCGCGCCATAACGCCCATTGCAAGGCAATTGGAAGCCATGGCATATCACGCCCCCCAAGGACCGGTTACCCCGGTTTTGCAGACCATGTTATCGTTTGCCGCCACCAATCTGGAAGCACCGGCCACCCGCGCCGTACCCATGTTGGTAATTAACGAAGCCGGGCGATTTCCCGAACTGGCCAGTCTCTATCGCAAACAGGTGGTTGACGTTGTACTTGGGGCTGTAACCGGGTTGATTGAGCGGGGCATACAGTCGGGTGAGTTTCGCAAGCTCAACCCCGGTTACGCAACCCGAACTCTGGTCGCGCCCGTTTTGATGCAACTGGTCTGGAATGATGTTTTTGTTCTTGCCGGTGACACGCCCATAGACGCTACCATCTTGATCAAGCAACACATTGATATTTTTTTGAACGGTATTTCACCCCGCCAAAAACCGGAGTTTAACTCATGACCCGTATCGCTATCCTACTGTTGATTATTCTTGGCGGGCTGCTGAGTGCATGCAGCCCAACCGATACATCAGATGAGAGCAATATTGAGCTTCAGGGCTATGCCGAGGCACGACTTTTATACCTGGCACCGCGCACGCTGGGGCCGATTACTTCGCTGCAGGTCATAGAGGGTGATCAGGTCCGCCAGAACGATGCCTTGTTTTCACTGGATGATGGCACGGCCAAAGCCATACTGGATCAGGCAAAAGCGGCACTGGCCGCCGCTCAATCCCGACTGGCCGATTTGCGTGCCGGTGGCCGGGTGCAAGACATCACGGCAGCCAGAGAAACGGTAATGAAGGCCAGGGCCGCCCTGAAGCTGGCGCAAGATAACCAGCAGCGCTCAGCAGTACTGGTGCAAAAGGGGCAGGCTCCGCAATCCCGTCTGGATCAGGATGTGTCTTTGCTGGATCAGGCCAGGGCAAACCTCAGGGCGCAAGAGGCCCGCCTGGCATTGATACGCGCTCCAGCACGCAAGGATGTCATCGCGGCGGCTGTAGAAAGTGTACGTGCCCAGGAAGCACAAGTAGTCCAGAGCGAAAAGGCACTGGCTGATCTGCGCGTGCTGGCTCCAAAGGCCGGGCGTGTGGAGACGGTGCTGCGCCGGGTTGGAGAGATTGCCGGCCCTACGCAGCCGGTGCTGACTTTGCTTCCACCTGAGCAGATGCGCATCCGCTTTTTTATTCCCGAGCCTGACCTGGGCCAAATTCAGATTGGTGAACGTGTGGCCCTGTCCTGTGATGGGTGCAAGGCCGGGCTTCAGGGGCGCATCATGTTCATAGCCAATGATGCTGAATTTACACCGCCGGTCATTTTTACCCGTAAAGAACGTAAAAAGCTGGTCTTTATGGCCGAAGTTCTGCCAGATAACCCGGCACGGTTTCACCCCGGTCAGCCGGTTCTGGTCACATTGCCATGAGCCTGGATGCTAGCATTCTGGATGCATCGCTTGTGATTGATGTTAAAGGCCTGACCAAAATTTATGGCCAGCGAACGGTGGTCGATCATTTCGATCTGCGGGTGCCAAAGGGCGCGGTCTATGGATTTTTAGGCCCCAATGGATCGGGAAAAACCACCACTTTGCGGATGATATGCGGTTTGTTAAAGCCCGAAAGCGGATCCGGTACCTGTCTGGGTTGGGATGTGATCGAGCAATCTGCACAGATCAAGAGCCAGGTCGGCTATATGACCCAGCGTTTCTCGCTATGGGAGGACCTCAGCATAGAGGAAAACCTCTATTTTGTGGCCCGCATGTATGGTCTGGATAAACGGCCAGAACGGGTGCGCCATGCCCTTAAATCGCTGGGCCTTATTGCCCGAAAAAAGCAGCTCGCCGGAACGCTTTCAGGGGGATGGAAACAGCGCCTCGCTTTGTCGACATGCATGTTGCATGAACCTCAGTTATTGTTGCTGGATGAACCAACCGCCGGTGTGGACCCCAAAGCCCGGCGCGAGTTCTGGGAAACCATTCATGATCTGTCGGATCAGGGCGTGACCATTCTGGTAAGCACCCATTATATGGACGAAGCGGTACAGTGTGATTACATCGCTTATATTGCCTTTGGCAGGAAATTGATTGACGGCCCTTCGGGTGAGATTGCCGCCAAAATCGGCCTGACCACCTGGTCGGTTGAAGGACCGGCGTTGGGCGCGCTTTCAAAAGCGCTAAAAGACACGCCGGGGATAGAGCAAGTCGCCCGTTTTGGCGCTTCACTGCATATCAGCGGCCCGGACAGGCATGCTTTGGAAACCGCCATCGCCCCGTGGCGCGATAAAAAAGAACTGGTCTGGACCCCGATGACAAGCGGACTTGAGGAAGCCTTTATCCATCTCATGAAAGATGTGAAGGATAATTTCGAATGAAAAACGGGTTTTCCCTTGCGCGTATCAGAGCTATCCTCATCAAGGAATTCCTTCAGATGCGGCGCGATGAAATGACCTTTACCATGATGATTGGTATCCCGGTCCTGCAATTGATTCTGTTTTCCTACGCTATCAATTCCGATCCTCGGCATTTGCCCTCAGCCGTCATTGACCGTGATCATTCCAGCTTTTCCCGATCCGTCATAACTGCATTTGAAAATTCCACTTATGTTGATTTCATCCTGGCACCCTCTTCGCCAGAGGAAGCCGAAAAGGCCATGCTGGCGGGAAAGATCAATTTTATTTTTGAAATACCGGAACACTTTGGCCGCGATATTGCCCGTGGGAAACGCCCAAAAATGCTGGTCATTGCTGATGCCACAGACCCTTCAGCGGCTTCCGGCGCGCTGGCCGCCGCATCGTCGATTATCAATACTGGACTGCGCCGGGAGTTTTCTGGTGCCTTAGCCGGACTGGCCACCGGGCCGCCGCCTTTTGATGTGGTATTACAGCGGCGCTATAACCCTGCAGGGATAACCCAATTCAATATCATTCCTGGCTTGCTTGGGATCATCCTGACCATGACCATGACTTTGATGACGGCGGTGGCGCTGACCAGGGAAACTGAACGCGGCACCATGGAAACCCTGCTGGCCATGCCGGCGCGGCCATTGGAGGTCATGATCGGCAAGGTACTGCCTTATATACTGGTGGGCTATATCCAGGTCATGGTTGTATTATTTGCCGGGCGGTTGTTGTTTGATATTCCGTTTGAAGGCTCCAAGGTGTTGTTTTTGTGGATCTCAACTCTCTATATTTTAGTAAATTTGTTGATCGGGTTCTTGTTTTCAACGTTGGCGCGCACGCAAATGCAGGCCATGCAATTGACTATATTTCTGTTGCTGCCGCAAATTCTGCTGTCGGGCTTTATGTTTCCATTTCGTGGCATGCCGGTCTGGGCACAGGCTATTGGCGAAATGCTGCCCGCCACCCATTATATGCGACTGGTGCGCGGCATTATGCTTAAAGGCTCCACCCATAGTGACCTGCTTGCCGATATCTGGCCGTTACTGGTCATGATAGTTGTTGTCAGTGCTCTGGCGCTGGCCCGTTATCGTCGTACGCTGGATTAGCCTGGTGATGATTGCTGGCGGCACACAATGCCCGCGCCCACCAGTGGATAATCATGGCCAATACCGCCATAGCGGCCAGAGCCAGTAATTCGCTGGTGGGCGAGCTGCGAAAAACCCAGGCCAACGTGCCGCAAAGTATGGTTTGTGCCGTCATTGCCATGGTCACTTTGGCATGGCTTGCGCCGCGTCGCAGCGCAAGCTGATACAAATGGTCATTA
>NVVU01000078.1 GCA_002733485.1 Robiginitomaculum sp. | reverse complement strand
TCAACGCCGTTCTGGCGGCGTTGGCTGGCGCTCATGCGGAGCAGATTTTCAGCATGTTCCTCGCCATGGTCCTCTTGGGCAGAAGCAGGTGTAATCGGGGTTGATAAAACCAGGGCGGCAATTACCGGCATGGTTTTAAGACAAGTATTGAAAAAACTCATTGAATGGCCTCCAGCCATGAAATTGCGGAATTGGATGCGTCGAGCCATTCGAACCAGGAGCGCCATAACGCGCCCTTCAGGTCGATGGCGGCAGCTTGCGCATCAAAGGTCTGATTAAGTTGAATAAGGTAGGAAACGGCATTCAGCTCGCCAGCCTCCCACAGGGTCTTCAGCAAGGCGCGCTGGGCATCCAGATCGGCGGCGCCGCCGTCCTGCCAGGCTTGCCACGCGGATGCCGAGGTCAGATAGCGTTCGGTGGTGGCATTCAGTCGAGCCTCTACACGCTGGTGCATTTTACGGGCATTTGCCTCCGCGCCAGCCGCTTCAGCCCGTGCTGCCGTCACGCTTTCGCTATAGGTGTTGCGAATTTGCAAGGGGATTGACAGGCGTATGCCAAAAAGTGTGGCCTTGCCGCCAAGGCCGTTACTTTCCTGCCCCAGACTTAGCCCCAGGGTTGGGTCGGCTTTGCGCATTTTATCCGCCAGGAGGATACGGGTGCGAAAGCTGTCTGATTGCGCTCGTACCAGACGTATTTCCGGCAATTGCGCCAATTCACCAGACCAGCTCCGCAACATCGCCCCTTGGGGCGTGCCGACCATAAACGGCCACACCTCGCGCGGCATGCCGGCAATGGCGGCAAGGCGCTCGCGGGCACGGGATAAATCCCCTTTGGCACGGCTTTGCTCAGCCATGGCTTGCGATAAAGCCAACCGTGCAGTCAGCAGTTCTGATTCAGATAAATCCCCGGCGGTTTTTCGGGTTTGAGACAGTGTCAGAAAATCCCGCGCCAGCCGCACTTTGGAGGCGGTTAGTTGCAATTGCTCAAAGGTACTTTGATGAGTGGCCAAAGCCTCCAGCACATTGGCGAGAAGGGACTTTCGTACCAGCGCTAATGTCGCCCTTGCCGCCATCACATCGGCGAGGCCGGTGGCGGCTCTGGCCTTGCGTTTTCCCGACATATCAAGGGTTTGCGAAACGCCAACTGACTTAGTGGTCGAGTCCGCATTTTCATAACCCGCCTCGATTTCCGGGTTATAGAGCGCCCGGCCGGCACCTTTGGCCCGGGCTTTGGCGGCATTCAGTTCGGCTTGCGCGGCGGTAATGCCGGGGTGGTTGGCCAATATATCTTTGGCAAACTCCACGACCAGCGGGCGGGAGCTTTGTTGTGAGATAGGTGTAGAGTCTTGGGATTGGGCCATAGGCGTCGCCATAAAGGCGATCCAGACCCACAGGGCGCAAAAAAGCGCCTTGGATTTGAAATTCATGATGATTACTCAGCAAATCATGCATCGCCTGTGTGCAGGCGGCATTCGTTCATTGTCTGACAGGCACGCCTGGTTGTTGGGCAACCCATGGCCTGTAATGAAAGGGCATTACGCGCACGCGCAAAGATCCCGTTGAGTAATCAGATGGTGGGGGGGCGGGCTATGCCGCCTGGCTTTCGCCCAGATGGAACCAGAATGGATCTCATGCCCAGCGTGGCTGGGGGGGGCACCGGTATCAGGCTGGATTGATCCAGGCTGACGTATTGGTGAACCACTTCGCAAATATCGCAGGCCTCACTCAGATTGGGAACACTGTCTGCGGGCGTGCCTTTGCTGGCATCAGTATTTATGACCGTAATTTCTGCGTTTTGTGACTTGAACACATGCTCGTCCGTGCCAAAACCATGCAGGGCAATGGCCATAAGGCAAACAATCAGGACTTTGGTGAGCTGGGTTTTCATAGGAACAATCAGAATCTCGCTTAGTCATTTTGTAACGATCAAAGGCCGCGCCGTAAACCTGTGTATTCTGACTATGCCTTGATCAGGTTTTGGCGACGTTAATGTCTCTAGTGGCTTTAGGTTCAAGAAGAATATACAGCAAAGTCAGATCTGGTTCTGGGATTATAGCTGTCGTTTAAAGGAGATGCCGATGGTTTGGGGCACGGGCGGCGTATGGTGCAGGTTCTGGCGAAAACTGAACGGGTTGCCAAACGCAAAGGTGTTGGCCTTTTCATTGAAGATATTGCGGACATATAGCCCGATTTTCCATTGCGACGGGTTTTCCAAAGCCAGTCTGAAATTCAGCATATTAGAGGATTGTGCATCCCGGTCATCGGTACGGGCAAAGGTCAGTTGCGAACGGCCATTATACGAGTAATCAGCACTGGCGACCCATTGTTTTTCGCCACCAGCAGACCAGATGTACTCCGCATTTATACTGCCCGCAATTGTTGGGATCCCTGGCAAATGATCATTAACGCGGGATCCTAGAAACGGGTTCACGATAACCAGGTCTGGGTCATTTAATGAAAGGTTGGCGTTTACCGTCAGGCCGGGTATCGGCTCAAGAGAGATATCAAAATCAACACCACGACTTTGTGCATAACCAGCGTTTAAAATAATACTGAAACCGTTCGGCAGAATTTGGTCGGTCTGAATGTCATTCCATTTAAAGGTAAAGGCGGAAACATGGAGTTTTATGCGGCCCCTCTGCGATGAAAATTTTCCACCGATTTCATACATGGTCAGTTTGTCTGGCTCAAAAGTCTGATCATTGTCTTCATCGACATCGCCACTGTCATCTTCAAAAAATACGCCGTCCGGACTGTTCAGATTAATGCCGCCAACCCGGTATCCCTGGGAGCGCTGGGCATAAAAAAATGTACTTTCACTGGCTTGCCAGCTGATAGCGGCCTTGGGCGTAAATCCGGAATCACGACTGTTTCCGTTGCGCATGACCGCTGCGGTCCCCAACGCTCCGTCAATATCGGCGCGGGTCTGCTCGTCTGAGTAAAACCAGCGCACACCACCAGTCAGATTAATATCATAAGGAAGATGCCAGATGGTTTCTCCAAACGCGGCCAATTCTTCGGTGCGTTCATGGCGTTGTTCGCTAAAGGCCACGTCCCCGCTTCTGGCACCGCCAGGAAGAGCCGCCGCCGAGCCGGGGATGGTCAGCGCGGAGGTGTAATTTTCCAGACGTTTCGAAATAAAACCGCCAACCAGCCAGTCCAACCGCCCTCCAAGGCGCGAAACCAGCCTGGTTTCGTTGGTGATCATATTGATTTTGCGCACCTGCTTGTAAACGCTGGGGATTACAGGCAGTGAGGTTAGCAAAGGAACACCAAGCGAAGCATCTGTCTCATCACCAATCGAGCGGTGTATGAAGGCAGAGGTGGAAATAATTTCTCCCCATCCAAAACGTCCTTTCAGTTCGACAAACGGATTGAAATAATCATCTTCATGGGGCTCACGGACAAAGTTTTCACGCTTGTATGTGCCCACATTTTGCAGGAAATATTGGGTATCATCAGCAATAACATCCTGAAAGTTCATGCCGGCTTTCAGCTCCCAGCGCTCCCCGACATTCCATAAAATCCGCGCGCGGGCACCAAACACATCGGTTGTATTGACATTGTTCAGGCCCAGACGAACATCATCTATGTATCCGGCATTGTGGTTGAGATAGCCAGTCACCCTTAATGCCATCTGGTCTTTTTTCAACGGCACATTAATGGTGGCGCTGACCCGGCCATTTTTACCACCATTTTTGGTTAGGGACGTTTCCAGATTCATAGTGGCGGTATAACGCTCCATATCAGGTGCATTGGTAACCACCCGATAGAGACCACCAAGCGATCCAGCGCCGTAAAGCGTGCCCTGCGGGCCGCGCAGCACCTCGACATGATTGACGTCTTCGAGCTGAAGATAGGGGTCGGGTTCGTTGTAATTCAGGCGAATATTATCCATATACGCTCCGATGGTAGCCTGTTGCCGACCGGTAAAGCTGCCATCAGAAATCCCCCGAATGAAGATCTTGTTACGACTGGGACCAAGATTAGTCGAGGACATGCCTGCCGTATGCAGCGCCAGTGAATTGGTGTCGGTTATTTGTAAACGCTCAAGCTGTGCACTGTCGGTGATGCTCAGGCTCAAGGGCAGGCGAGCTGCCACGCCAGCGCGTTTGGTGGCGTGTATTATAATCATGTCATCAGAGAAGGGGCTGGCGGCGGCTTTCAAGTCGAGCTGATCATGTTGGCGGCTTTCAGCCTTTTTAACGACCCGGATAATACGGTAGGCCCCTGGTCCGATCTGGTTATAGGTGTAGCCTGTCCCCGTCAGAACAGCATTCAGGGCATTTTCCAGCGTATAAAGTCCCAGGATTGCAGGACGCTTTGTCTGATTCAGATCATAGGTTGAAAAGTCAATGGAGATACGGATTTGCCTTGCCAGATGGGTTAGCGACTGATCAAGGCTGAGGGTTGGCAGGTCAATAATATAGGATTTCTCGGACTGTGCTATTGCAACAGTCGCACTGCCCGTTAACGCAATACCAAATGTCCCAGCGCGCAATCCAGACAGAATCGTTTTGGGAAAAACTCTACCAGCCATACACATATTATAACTAAAACGTGATTATTGGCTATGCACTTCGTCTTTATTACGTAAAGAARTACCGTTATCGGTTTCATCAGCGGTAAGGGACAATAGAGCCGTTAGGTCTCTAACTGCCCGTTTTTGATCAGTAATTTGTAAAATTCCAGAAAAGTGCAGCTTGGCCAGGTCGTTTTGGGCCAATGTCAGTGGCCTTGGGAAATACCGGTTTAGTTCAGCAACCACACTGCCAAGATCGTCATTCTCGAAAACAAGATATCCTTGTTGCCAGGTAGTGATCTGGGTTGGGTCAAATTGCTGCACTATAATTTCGGCCGTATCCATTTTATGAATGGCCTGTTGTCCCTCGACAAGGCGCAATGTGGCTGAAGGTTTACCGATAGTATCGGTTTTATGGTTCAACGGTGCCACTTCAACAATGCCTTCTGTCACCGAAACCAAGGTGCGGTCAGCATCCATGCGCACATCAAATCGTGTGCCAATATCAGTTACACGAAGCGAATTGGCCGCCACAATAAAGGATCGTGCCTTTTCATGATGCACATTAAAATAGGCTTCGCCCTTTTGCAGCTCTACCCGCCGCCCGTTCTTGTCCATGGTTACAGCAATGGAGGTGTTTGTATTAAGGACAACCGTGCTGCCATCAGCCAGGGTTACTGTGCGCTGTTCACCAATAGCCGTTGCATAGAGCGTGGGATCAATAGAGCCGTTGGAGCCAAGGAAAACCGGGGCCATTAGTACCAGAAGCGTGGCCGCAATGGCGGCCCCAAAGCCACCACCAAAGGCCAAAGGTTTGGCAATCACCGCTTTGCGGAGGCGGTGCAGCGGAAAGGCAACGACATTATCTCCCTGATTGTGGGTTTCGTCTGAATCATTTGCAGCAACTGGAGTGCTGTCCGTTAAGTCTTCTGCCGCATCCCAGGCAAGGGCAACCAGGTCATACGCATCATTATGCGCAGGCTCGGCCTCCAGCCAACTGGTAAAATCCAGCCAGTCTGCTTCGGTAGCATCGCCACCGTGCAGCCGCACATGCCAGTGCAGGGCCTTTTCTTCCAGTGCGTTTTGAACGCTGATGTGTGACTTGTTGGTCATGTTCTCTTTCTACTGTCTCACAGGGGTGACGCCACGGCCCGGGATAACCCTCCACTTTTTTTTAAAAAAAGCATAATTATTTTCTATACTCTATATCAAGGATCAGCTTCACGCAAAATTTGCGTCAATTCACGCATGGCGCGGATGATATGCTTTTCCACCGTACTARCGGATATTCCCAATTCTGCGGCGACCTCTTTATGGGACAACCCCTGCATGCGGTGCAGTTGAAAAGCTTTGCGCGCCTTTGGCGGTAACGTATCAATGGCGGCACGTACCTGGGCAATGCGTTCGGCCCGCAGGAGCCGSGTTTCGCCATCTTCTTCGGAGCTGGTTGCAAAGCCGCCGACTTTTTCTGTGCTCTCATCCGTCCATTTTTCATCACGGCGGGTGCGGCGCTGGCGCTGGCGGATATGATCCAGTGCCATTCGTCCCGCCATAGTGAAAAGATAACTGACCGGATTGTCTAATTCTTCTTTTAGCTTGAGCTTGCTGACTTTGACCCACAACTCTTGTACCAGGTCCTCAGCAACAGCATCATCGCGCAAACGGGCTGCCAGAAACCGGCATAAATTGGCACGCTGTGCCATATAGGTGGTTTTCAAATCCTCACCCAGCATGAATCTGAGTATGGGCAATTATAAGGTCCTTCGCAATGGAGGAATGCGCCAGAACTTATCTTTATCAGCGAATTGAAATCTGTGGGGCCTCTAATTGTAATTGTCTATAAGTTATAGGCCATTTCCAGGATGGCTTTATCAATCCTGCCTCTCGTAAATCATTTATTTCAAAAAAAATTCTTGGAGACTGGAGGTTCACAGACAGCTGCGACGTCGATGCACTGAACGGCTTGGTGCCGATATGTTGAACTATGGAGATTAGGATGATTTCTCGTAAAGTATTTTTGTTAAGTGCAGCTTCCCTGACAGTGATGTATGCATCAACCCCGGCTCTGGCAGGCCCTGCATTACAAGCAGCCGTACTGCCATCCAGCCGTTCAACCACGATCAATACGCCGGTAACGATTTTTGCCAGCATGATCAATGGCGGTGACAGTATTGCCCGCTCATGCAGCATCAGCCTGCGCAAGGCAAACCTTCCTGTAAGCATTTCTTATCAGGCCATGCAGGCTGATAACTCAACACCAGCAGCTGGCGTTGATACGCCAATAGACATCGCAGCAGGGGCTTCTCAGGCTTTTGTCGTATCCTTTACGGCCAGCGCCCCGATCCCTGCAGGGACTTTGCGTCTCAGCTATGGGTGTACGGATGATGCCGGCGCAAGTGTTGAAGCCCCAGTAGTGGATGGCGTAAACGCTCTGTCCTTTTCTGCTTCGGCAACACCGTCACCTGACGTGCTGACAATAGGCCAGTCAGCAAGCGGTGATGGTTATATCCGTATCCCCACCGCGGGCGGCGCAGAGGCCATGGCAATTTCTGCTGTGAATATTGGTGCTGGTACGAATGGGAAGGCCGAAGAGGCTGACCTGATTGCCATGCCAGATACCGGCAATGTTGCTCTTCCGGTAAGTTTGTTTGTTTGCGAAACCGATACATCAACGGGTGCATGTTTGTCCGACCCGACAACCTTTATTCATACCAAAGTTGGCGCCGCTGCAAAAAGCTATACGGTTTTTGCTAATGCAGACCCGGATGCCGGTATCCCGGATTTTCCAGATATTTCCCGCGTTTACTTGCGCTTTTATGAAGAAACCAGTCCTCAAAGTGACCAGCGTGGTGAAGGCCGGGGTGCTACCGGCCTGGCAGTAACGGCACCGGCGCCGGCTAACTCCGACGCTCAAACGTCCTCTTTGCCCGAAGGAATATGGGAAGCACGTTTTAACAGCAGCAATGGCGGCTATAACGAAGGCTTACTGTTTATCTCTGCCGCCGGTGCCCTGAATGCCATCATTTATAGCGATGGAAATGGCAATCATGATGGTGGTGGCGAAGGCGACAACCATAATGGCAACAACAATGGTGATGTCAGCGGCAATAACGGCAGCTCTGACAACAACAACGGTAATGGTGATAACAACAATAACGGCAACGATAATAACGACGACAACAATAACGGCTCTGGCGATAATAACGGCTCTGGCGACAATGGCAGTGGTTCCGGTGATGGCGGGAACGGCGACAATGGCGACAATGGCAATGGTTCAGGCGATAACGGGAATGGTTCCGGTGATAACGGTAACGGTTCAGGCGACAACGATAATGACGGTGRCGRMAACGRYWMTGRCGRYRACGRWAAYGRCKSTGRCGRCAACGRTNNNARTGACRNNNACGGYAACGGTTCCRGYGACAAYGGTAACGGTTCCGGCGACAATGGTAACGGTTCCGGCGATAATGATGGTGACAGTGACGGCAACGGCTCTGGCGACAACGATAACGATGGTGACGGTAACAATGATTCAAGAAACCGCACTAAGTCAGCTACGCTGTTTGCTGGCACAATCAGCACTGATGGTTCCGGCGGCTGGACTTCCAGCGCACAGGTTCTTGACCTTTCCAACACGGTTGGCGGCGTTGCTTACCAGCTTGGCGGGAACTGGAATGCCAGAAACTCTCTGACTGGTACGTATGTTCCATCCACTGGCACCACGATTGCCTCCATCGGAAGTGGTTCTCTGCGGGCCGCCTTCTCCAGGGACTATGACCGCACTACGGTTCTTGCCAATCTTGGTGGAAGCTTCGACTTCTATGATGGAAATACAGATATTGGTGAYCTGACGGTTTCCAGCACCGGTACTCTCAGCGGAACGTATGCATTCCCTGGCTCTACTCAGGTATGTAATGTTTCTGGTGACTTTACCTCTTCCGGTGCCAGYGCAAACCTCTACTCGGTGACCGTTTCACTGCAAAACTGTGCAGCTGCTGGCAGCTATAGCGGCCAAGCTACCCTGCGGGTTGAAGATGATAACCGCAGCTCTACAGTTAACCCGATCCTGGGCATGGCAATGACCGCTGATAATAATCGCGGCATGGTATTGGACCTCTTCCCTAAAGGTCACGTGCGCAGTAACGACCGGTAAAACTAGCCCCGTTTAACCGGTAAAGCTCGCGGTGGAATGTTAACGCATTCCGCCGCGAGTTTTTTTATTTCAGGGTCATGCCAGCCCGCATGTGCAGGCAAAAAGTTTCCCAATTTATATTTTCCCATTTTATAATTGACCGCGTTCCTGTTACGGGCTTGAGGGATTGGTGATACTCATGCGTATTACGCAAGAGCAAGGGAGCGTCTTATGATCAATCATTTTTTTCGGTTTACTATCGTTAGTGCAGGCATGTTGGCGCTGAGCGCTTGTGCGACAACGCAAACCGGACCTGCACCTGAAGCGTCTAAAGATAGTATGCCAATGTCCATGGAGCAGAATGAGCATAAATCCATGATGTCTGAACACTCGGACAAAATGAAAACCATGCCTCAGGAGTGCAAAGCCATGATGGCTAAAATGCACGAAAAGATGAAAAATGGTGGCATGGATATGGCCGCCATGAAAGAAAAAATGAAGTCCGGCGAAGGCATGAGCGAGCAGCAGAAAAAGTGCCATAAAGTGATGCATGAAAAGATGCACAAGGCCAATGCCAACGATAATAATGAACATAAAACCATGATGTCTGAACACTCAGACAAAATGAAAGCCATGCCTCAGGAATGCAAAGCCATGATGGCAAAAATGCACGAAAAGATGAAAAACGGTGACATGGATATGGCCGCTATGAAAGCAAAAATGAAATCCGGTGAAGGCATGAGCGAACAACATAAAAAGTGCCATAAAATGATGCATGAAAAAATGCACAAGGACATGAAGGCCACCGGCACACACAATAAAAACAATAATGGTGAAAATAAAGCCTCCGATGAACCAACTTCGGCTGTGCACAACCATTAACAGCGCAATACGAATTGCGTATCTTGGCTGCAAACGACACATCCCCCATGTGACCGTTTGCAGCTTTTTTTTATGGATATGAAACAATGAATCACGGTCATCACAACAACTCTACGGAGCATGGGCACTGTCATGAAACAGCTGAAGTGCCGCCCGAGCATGCCTGTCATCATGATCACGGAGCAGTTAAAAAGCCTGCGGGTCCTGTAGACAAAAATGCGATCTATACCTGCCCCATGCATCCGCAAATTGAGCAAGTGGGACCGGGGAGCTGCCCTAAATGCGGTATGGCGCTGGAGCCTAAAGGTATTCCTGTTGGGGATGAGGGCCCCAATCTTGAACTGATTGATTTCAGTCGCCGTTTCTGGCTGGGCCTGGTGCTGACGGCACCTTTGCTGGTTTTGGCCATGGGGCCTTATGTTGGCTTGCCGGTGGAAAACTGGGTGCCGCCGCGACTATCAAAAATGGTGGAACTGTTTTTGGCCACACCAGTGGTGTTATGGTCTGGCTGGCCGTTTTTTGTCCGGGGTTGGCAATCCGTTCTGAATAAAAGCCCCAATATGTTTACCCTGATCGCCATGGGTACAGGGGCGGCCTATATTTACAGCACAATTGCGGCGCTCATGCCGGATATTTTCCCCGATGCCTTTCGTGCGGAAGATGGCAGTGTCGCGGTCTATTTTGAAGCCGCAGCTGTCATCATCGTTCTGGTGTTGTTGGGGCAGGTGCTGGAGCTGCGCGCCCGCGAACGCACTGGYGGGGCCATCAGAGCGCTATTGGATCTGGCGCCTAAAACCGCCCGCATTGTTCGTGAAGGTGGTGTTGAAGAAGACATWCCGCTGGAAGATGTGCACCAGGGCGATCTRTTGCGTATCCGGCCGGGCGACAAAATTCCGGTTGATGGCGAGGTTGTGGAAGGTTCATCCCATGTCGATGAATCGCTGCTGACCGGCGAGCCTGTACCGGCGGAAAAAGAGCCAGGGGACAGCGTTACCGGCGGTACCATAAATGGCAATGGCACCTTTGTGTTTCGCGCCACCCGAGTGGGGGCCGACACCATGCTCTCGCAAATCGTGACCATGGTGGCCGAGGCACAGCGCTCGCGCGCACCCATCCAGAAACTTGCCGATTCCGTTTCCGGCATATTCGTGCCTGCAGTGGTGATCAGTGCCATCATTGCCTTTGTGGCCTGGTCCGTATGGGGGCCAACCCCGCCCATGGCCTATGGCCTGATTGCTGCGGTRTCCGTGTTGATCATTGCCTGTCCCTGTGCGCTGGGTCTGGCCACGCCAATATCCATTATGGTGTCTACCGGACGGGGGGCACAGGCCGGTGTGCTGATCAAAAATGCTGAGGCACTGGAGCTCTTTGCCAAGGTGGATGTTCTGGTGGTGGACAAGACTGGCACCCTGACCGAGGGCAAGCCAAAATTGACCGGCATTATTTGCGTTAATGGCGGCAATGAGGATGATATTCTGCGTGCGGCCGCAGCACTGGAACAAGGCAGTGCGCACCCTCTGGCCGAGGCGATTGTCGAGGCAGCCAGGGAGAAAGCCTTGAAAACATCACCTGTCGGAGATTTTCATTCTCATTCGGGGATGGGGGTTACCGGCCAGGTTGCGGGGCACAGTCTTGCGCTCGGCAATGCCAGAATGATGGAAAAAATTGGCATTAGCGACAAAACCTTCATTCAAAAAGCTGATGCACAAAGAGAACAGGGCGCCACGGTGATGTTTCTGGCAATGGATGCCAAACCGGCGGCGCTATTGGTGGTCACTGATCCGATCAAGGAAAGCACGGAGGAAGCTATTCGGGCGTTGCATAAAGAGGGTCTGAAAATCATCATGGCGACGGGTGATCATGCGCGCACTGCCCAGGCGGTTGCGGACAAGCTGGGCATTGATGAGGTCCGCGCCGGGGTCATGCCCGAAGACAAAGCCGAACTGGTCAAGAGTCTGCAGGCAAAAGGGCACAAAGTGGCCATGGCCGGAGATGGGGTCAACGATTCACCGGCGCTGGCCCAGGCCGATGTTGGCATTGCCATGGGTACGGGGGCCGATGTGGCGGTGGAAAGCGCTGGCATCACCCTCTTGCGGGGCGATTTGCGCGGTATTGTGCGGGCGCGCCGTCTGTCCGAGGCGACGATGAAGAACATTAAGCAAAACCTGTTTTTTGCCTTTGCTTATAACGCTTTGGGCGTGCCCATCGCAGCCGGGGTTTTGTATCCTGTCTTTGGAATCTTGCTCTCGCCGATGATCGCGGCAGCGGCCATGAGTTTCAGTTCATTCTCTGTGATTTCCAATGCACTGCGGTTGCGCCGGGTGAAGTTGTAGAGGGTGTGGTGTAGACCGTGAAAAACATGACTGAAAGATCATCCTGTTTTTCAAAAGCCTGAAAATCAGATTTGCAAATGGGCTTTGAGGTGTTGCCGGGCGCGATAGACTCTCAACTCCACCGCTTTTGGGCTAAGCTTCAGGATCTCGCTGGCTTCCTTGTGAGACCTCCCTTCGAGGGCACACAAAATAAACGCAGGCTTTAACGTATCGGGAAGCTGTGTGATCTGATCTTTGAGTTGGCTTAATGCAGCGCGGGACTGGTGCAGGGTTTCGGGATTATCTGATCCAATGTCGCTGGAAACTGTGTTTTCAACAAAGGGAGTCAGGCGCTGCATAAAGGCGCGGGTTTTACGCTTGCGGCCAATATCGCGGCATTTGTTCAGGGTGATCTGAAAAATCCAGGTGGAAAACCGGTATTTTGGATTAAACCGGTGCAAATTGTTATAGGCGGCAATGAAGGCGTCCTGGACGGCGTCTTCAGCGTCGTCTTCATCGCCCAGATGGCGTAAGGCAAAGCGGAATAACGGGCTCTTATAGCGGCGCATCAACTGGGTAAAAGGCTTGTCCTTACCGGCTAAAATGCTGGAAATCAGGGCCGTATCTGTATTTTCATCCTCGGTTTGGTTATTGGGCGATGTCATGGAGTGATCGCAGCACAATATCATCAAACTTTTTGGCCTGCCCGGGCGACATGATTGCACGCATGGCAAAAATATGGCGCAGGGTTTCGGTTTGAAACTCTCCTAGAACGCTTAAATATTTTTGCTCTGCCAGTACCACTTCCGGGGAAAGGTCATGGTGTTTCTTGATGGCGGCGGCCATTTCAAAATTAGCCGCTTTCAAAGCCTCGATATACTTTTCCCGGCGGTGTGCATATTCAGCTTCCAGACGGTTCAGTGCAGCTTCCTGCTCAGCATTCAAATCAAATTCATGGTGGACGATTTCATGCAGGTTTATGGGGCTGGGGTCTGAGGCCGGTAAAGTTTTCAAACCAAGCCATACCCCGGCAATGCCCGCCACAAAACTTAAGATAACTGCAAATATGGTCTTTCGAACAAGGCTTTCGGGCATGTTATTTTACCAGTTGTAATACACTATAGGCGGGGGCTGCTGAAAAAGCAGAGAGTTGTTCATGTGATGTCATAGAGCGAGCGCCGGCAGCGCCCCCCAGAACAAGCGCGATGACAACCGGCAGCACGCGCGCCGCCTGTAGTGAAAAGAGAACCCGAGGGCCTGGACGTACGGTATCAATACGCAGCCATACGCGCGCTTCCAGGTTGATCAGCCTGTCAGTATGCTCTTCTAGCTGCAAGGTTTTGATTAAGCGATGAAATTTATCTGTCATGTTCTGATCCTTTCTCTGCCCGTTTTAAGAGGTTTGCAGGTGGATAATCTTCCATTTCCCATTCTGGCGTTCAAAGATGGCCGTGCCCCGTCTGGTGCGTTTCTTGTTTTCGCCCTTATAGGTGTAATCCATTTCTATTGAAAAAGTTGAAAAAGCCATATTACCTTCGCTGTGGGTCTTTATGTTTTTGTATTCATATCGATGAAAGGTAAGATCCAGATTGGCAAATTCTGGTGCCAAATGATGGTCGCGATAATCCTCCCAGCCGGTGTTGGCGCCTGATCCTTCGAAAATGGTGAATTCATCACCACCAGCAGCAACATATTTCCCCATTTCCACAAGGTTTTTATTGGCTATAGCTTCCCCATATCCACGCAATACCTGCGTCGGACCATCCATGGCCATGCCTTCTTTTTCATGATGCGCAGTGTCTTGTTTGTGCACCGGGTCTGCGGTTGCCATGCTGGCCGACAACACAAAGGCAAGGGCACCAAATGCCATAATGGAGTTTATTGTCATACCTGAATATCCTTCTTTTCAATATTAA
Organism: Robiginitomaculum sp.; assembly: GCA_002733485.1. Classification (GTDB taxonomy): domain Bacteria; phylum Pseudomonadota; class Alphaproteobacteria; order Caulobacterales; family Maricaulaceae; genus Robiginitomaculum_B. The sequence continues at coordinate 1,267 of NVVU01000078.1, read as the reverse complement.
CCGGAACTGTGCTTTCCTGCACAAGGGCCCCTGAAAAAGCAAAACGAACATAGGTAATGAAACGATTGCCCTGTGTGCGCACCAGTAACCGCGCGGGATTTTCAATAAAATGATAGCTGAGCATGCACACCGGCAGAAAAACAATGAGCAATAAAAGCATAATAGACGTTGGTAATGGGCCCTCTATCCACCCCAGAACATCTTCCATGACATTATACGCCGCCATAAAAAATGGCACATGAAGAAGATAAATGGAATAAGATACCTTGCCCAGATATTCAGCGAGATTAAAACGGGGTGACTTTTCAGGACTGCCCCTGGAGGTTTCAGCCAGAAAAAACACTAGCGGTATAGAAAGCAAAGCAATTATACGCTCGTCCATGCGCCAATGAGCACTAAGAACAAGAGCCATAATCGTCAGCACTAGTCCGCTATTTCGCAACAAGACGGACTTTACGGGAAACCGCTGCCCAATCAAATACAGCATAAAGCCCATTAAAAATTCTGGCACGACCCGCAATATTCCAAAGTTATCCGTGGCACTGGGCAGGGGGGACCCAATCATCGCCAGATAAATACGGTCAAAAGCAAAGAATAGAACAAGGCCAAGGAAAAACCCCAACCAGGGGCGGTTTGCCATTTTCAGGCCAATCAGGGCAAAAGCCGGAAATAATAAATAAGCGAACCATTCAGCACTGATCGACCAGGCTGGCACATTCCAGGTTGCCCCCGGTGTAAAGCCCCAGGCCTGTATAAGCAGCAGGTTGGGAATGATATGCGCCGGTGGGAACGCGCTGGCGTCATATTCAACCTTAAGGGCTTCCGCCACCAGAACCTGTAAAACAACAAAAACAAAAACAGCAAGATGCAAGGGGTATATTCGTGCCAGACGAGCAACCAGAAAGGACCAGTAGTCAAATGTGCCCGCGCGCACACGCCGAAAGTACACATGGGCCAGTACAAAGCCGGAAAGCACAAAGAAAATATCAACGCCCAGGCGCCCGGATTCAAAAAAACCTGTGAATTTATCCACATCCACCGCCCAGCTTGCACGCCAGTGAAAGATCACCACCCACAAAGCAGCAAAAAAACGCACACGGGTCAGGTTGTGTATGTTTTTAGGATAATCCACGGGTTAACTCATCGTTTCTGTCATGGGCTGCAGTAAACATTTCCATATGCTGAAGGCGTTAATTTCGATTATGCTGTGCATATTCATAGCCCTTCTGCAATGATATTTCGTTAAACATGCCAACCCTGAAATAGC
>NVVU01000077.1 GCA_002733485.1 Robiginitomaculum sp. | reverse complement strand
TGGGAAGTGATTTCACGCTAACTGTCTACTGGATTACCGGGACAAGCCCGGTAATGACAATGAGAGAATAAACTAAACCATAGTGTGTCATTGCCCGACGTGTTCGGGCAATCTAGGTTGTTTGGAGTTTAAATTACAAACTGGATGGTTACAGCTTCAAACTACCAGAACCAATGACCGCCGAAGCAAATTCGTTTTGAATATCTTTGCTGAAACCTTTAGTGAAAACAGGTTTGATTATTTTTGCTTTTTCCCAGCCTGGAACTGCACATATACGGTACTCTTTTTCATAACTAAATCGTGGGGATTTAGCAAAAAGAGCCATTTCTTGCCTCTCTAGCGCCTTACCCATGTCCCTTGATGGGTCGATGTCACTGCTTAAATTTCTTGCGTCATAAAAAATTTCAGGTGGCTGATAAAAAACATTTCCACCGTATATTTCTACTTTAAATGGGCAATGATTAAAAAGGTTAAAAATGGGTTTTTGAAACCTCATAAGGTCAAAGACAACATAATGCGTTAGTGTAGGATTCTTGCTTTGAATATTGATATGTACTTGTTGATCATAATTTCCTGTGGTCGCGCAAAAAATGAAAGCATTGTATGTGAGTGTGGATCGAACTGGAGTTGTGCGCGGATCGATCGTTATATTTCTTGCGTCTATAATTCCAAATTTGAAAGTCTTATTTACAATAGGGCCTCGAACGACCTCAGTGCAAATACCTTCTTGGCTGTCACCTAGCCTTGCCTCAACGTCTCCCTCATATTCCCTGTATTCTTTTAAGGTGCCAAATTTAATCCGCCCGGCCTTGGTATCCTCAAAGTATTTTTCTTCGACGAATTTGGTAATAAACTGCGGATCAGCCTTGTCCACACCTTACGTATCCAGAAAACTTCGCAGTTTGCGAGAGCGGCTAGGGTGTTTCAGCTTGCGCAGGGCCTTGGCTTCGATCTGGCGGATACGCTCGCGGGTAACCGAGAATTGCTGGCCAACTTCTTCCAGCGTGTGATCGGTATTCATGCCAATGCCAAAGCGCATGCGCAGCACCCGTTCTTCGCGGGGTGTCAGGGAAGCCAACACCCGCGTGGTGGTTTCGCGCAGGTTTGACTGGATCGCCGCATCGACCGGCAAAATGGCGTTTTTATCTTCGATAAAGTCACCAAGATGGCTGTCATCCTCGTCCCCGATGGGGGTTTCCAGACTGATCGGCTCTTTGGCGATTTTCATCACTTTGCGCACTTTTTCCAGCGGCATAGAGAGTTTTTCGGCCAATTCTTCGGGCGTTGGCTCGCGGCCAATTTCGTGCAGCATCTGGCGCGAGGTCCGCACCAGCTTGTTGATGGTTTCGATCATATGCACCGGAATACGGATGGTGCGGGCCTGATCGGCGATGGAACGGGTGATGGCCTGACGGATCCACCAGGTCGCATAGGTCGAGAATTTATAGCCCCGGCGGTATTCAAACTTGTCCACTGCCTTCATCAGACCAATATTGCCTTCCTGAATAAGGTCCAGGAATTGCAGGCCGCGATTGGTGTATTTCTTGGCGATTGAGATCACCAGACGCAGATTGGCCTCGACCATTTCTTTTTTGGCCTGTGCCGCTTCGCGTTGACCTTTTTGGACGGTTTTGACGATGATGCGAAACTCATCAATGGTCACCCCGGCATCTTGCGCCAATTGACCAACCAGACGGCGTAGACGGGTAATCTGGTCCGCTTCGCGATCAATAAACTTTTCCCAGGCCGCCGACAGCTTGGCGACGTTTTTTTCCCAATTGGGATCCAGCTCGTGCTGGAAATAGTGTTTCAGGAATTGCGTGCGCGGCACCCCGTGGCCATCGGCCAGGCGCATGATGCGCCCTTCCAGACCCACCAGACGCTTGTTAATCGCATAAAGCTGTTCGACCAGCGCTTCGATCCGGTTATTGTTCAGATGAATGGCTTTGAGGCGCGTTATGATCGCGTCCTGAATTTCAGTATATTTGCGCCGCGATTGCGGGGTCAGGTCCTTGCCCTTCATCTGGGCGTCAATCAGTTTGCCTTGTAATTTATTAAACGTCTTGAAATCAGCGGCGATGGCATCCAGCTCGGCCACCACGCCTTCGCGCAGTTCAGCCTCCATGGCCGATATCGACAGATTGACCTCATCGTCATCATAATCGTCGTCGTCATCACTGGTTGCGCTGCTTTCGCCCTCTTTGGTTTCCCCGTCTTTGGTTTCCCCGTCTTTGGCGGTGTCTTCGGTTTTTTCGTCTTCTTTGGTTTCGGGGGGAGCTTCGGCCTGCACCTCGCCAGCGGCATCATCGCCAGTATTATCCTCTTCGGCACCATGACGGGCGGCAAAAGTGGTATCCAGATCAATAATATCGCGCAGCAAGATGCGCCCTTCGGACAGCTCTTCACGCCAGACCATAATGGCCTCGAACGTCAGGGCGCTTTCGCACAGGCCTCGGATCATGGTGTCACGACCGGCCTCGATCCGTTTGGCAATGGCAATTTCGCCTTCGCGGGAGAGCAGCTCGACTGTGCCCATTTCTCGCAAATACATGCGTACCGGATCATCGGTGCGATCGGCCGCCGCCGTGGTATTGCCGGTCCGCACAGCCGTAGTGGCCGTGCGCGGGGCAACGGCTTTTCCCTGATCAACTTCGGAATCTTCGGAATCGACCAGATTAATGCCCATGTCGGAGAGCAACGCCATGATGTCTTCAATACGTTCCGAGCTGACCTCGCCAGAGGGCAGCGCCTTGTTCAATTCTTCGTGAGTGACAAACCCGCGCGTCTTTGCCAGCGTGATCATACGCTTTACGCCGCTGTCGGAAAGATCCAGTAATGGTCCGTCCTGGGCTTCGCCTGTCGTGGTTTTTGCTGCTTCTGCGGCCTTAGCCATTTATCACCTATCCTCGCGCATACGCCGGGCGTATTTGCGGTAACCCTAAGCTGTAACGGGCGCACCCGTAATTGTTCCCCAAGAGCAAAGCCTCGTCAGACCTTGCCCGCATCCTCTTCGCCAGACTTTGCAGCGCGTTGCGCGGCCCCAAGCGCCCTCAGGCTGCTTTGGTCGCCTCGCTTTAAACCCTCAAGCAATTGGTGAACCCGCGCCGCCTGTTCATCCATAGAACCTTGCCGCCCGATCAAGTCCTGCGCGGTTTGTAACCAGCGCGTAACGCGATCAGTTTCGGACTGTTCCGGGACAGGTATCGTGCGCCGCTCCAACTGCTTAAGATCGTCTGCAAAACCTTTGTGCGTTAAATGGCGATGCAAACTCTCCCTGTCAATACTTGTCGAGGCCAGCCAGTGCTCAAGAATGGCCTGTTGCAGCCCAATCAGGGCCTCATCCGAGAAAGGCATATTGGCGAAGGTCTCGTCAGCTTCGGCTAATATTTGCGGGTAGGCGACGATCTGGGCGATTAAAAACCGTTGTTCGGCAAGGCCAGAGGCTTGTTTTTTAACGATTCTACGTAAACCCTGGCTCGGAAAGGCTTTGGCTGGTGCCCGCCCGGACCCCACACGCGGCGCCCGGCGGTACAGAGCATCCAGACGTGCAAAAAATTCACTGGCATAATAACCGGCAACTTCCTTATTGCTGATTTCGCTGGCGACCTCTCTTAGTCTTTTTTTCAGGCCGGCACGGGATTCCGGCGTATCCAGCGGTACGCGGTCCCGTTCGCGCTCCCACAATACATCCACCAAGGGGCGGGCCTCGCGCAAAACATCATCCATGGCGGCGCGGCCGCGCTGGCGCAGCATATCATCCGGGTCCAACCCGGCGGGCAGGAATGAGAACTTCAACGTGCGACCTGGCTCCAGAAGTGGCAATGCGCGGTCCAGCGCCCGGTGCGCCGCCCGCTGGCCTGCTTTATCGCCATCAAAGCACAGAATCGGATCCGGCCCACCCTGCCATAAAAGCCGCAATTGATCCTCGGTCAGGGCCGTACCCAAAGGCGCCACAGCGTGTTCGATCCCGGCACGGACCAGGGCAATCACGTCCATATAGCCTTCGACCACAATCAGGCCGCCCGCCCCGGCCTTGCGCACCGCTGTGCGGGCCTGGGGGAAATGATAAAGCGTGCGGCCTTTGTGAAACAGCGGTGTTTCGGGCGAGTTCAGATATTTCGCCTTGGCATCGGCCGACAGCGCCCGCCCGCCAAAGCCCACCAGACGGCGGCGCGCATCGTGAATGGGAAACATCACCCGGTCACGAAAACGATCATAGGGGGCCTTGTGGTCATCGGGCGCGATCAGCAAACCGGCCTCGACCAGCACTTCGGGACGCGCACCCTTTTGCAGGAGATAATCTTTCAGCGCCGAATGTGATGAGGGCGCATAACCCATGCCGAACTGTTTGCACGCTTCCTCATCCAGCCCGCGATTTTCCAGATATTGCCGTGCATGACGGCCCCGCACGCGGCCCAGCTCGGCGGCGTAAAACCGTGCCGCCTCCTCCATCCATTCCACCAGACCTTTCTGGCGCTCGGCCTTTTGCGCCGCCTCCGGGTCTGGTGCGGGCAGGGCCATGCCCGCCTCGCCAGCCAGACGCTCCACCGCCTCGGTAAAGCTTAAGCCTTCGGTTTCCTGAAACCAGCTGATCACATCGCCGTGCTTGCCAGACGAAAAACAATGATAAAACCCCTTTTCGTCATTGACGAAAAAGCTGGGGGTTTTTTCCTTGTTAAACGGGGAAAGACCGGCAAACTCGCGCCCCTGACGGCGCAGTTTTACCGTCCGCCCGATCACATCGGACGGTTTGACGCGGCTTTTCAGCTCTTCAATGAAATCTTCGCCAAAGCGCATGTTTTTCGCCATTCACCCAATGGGGGAAGATAAATCTTACACGGGGAAAGGGAAAGGGAAAATGCGCTTAGGTCAGCTCAAAATGGCTTTGACCGCGGCACCGGCTTTGCCAAAGTCCATGGCCCCGCCATATTTGGCCTTCAGAGCCGCCATGCATTTGCCCATATCTTTCAGTCCCGCCGCATCCAGTTCTTCGACCACGGCACGGGCAGCGGCCTGGATTTCCTCGTCATTCATCTGGCGCGGCATAAACTCGGCAATGACGGCGCTTTCCTCGCGCTCACGCTCGGCCAGATCGGCGCGCCCGGCCTCTTCATAAATGCTGGCGCTTTCTTCACGCTGTTTAAGCAGCTTGGCCAGAATTTGCAAAATCTGCTCTTCGGCGCAGCCCTCACCCACATCGCGGGTGCGTGCGGCAATATCGCGATCCTTGATCGCCGCCTGRACCAGACGCAGAGTGGACACCCGCACCGGCTGTTTGGCTTTCATGGATTCAACTAACTTGGTTTTAATCTGATCGCGTAGCGACATGCGTTTCACCTTGTTTGCGGCAAGATTGCCACCAGATAATACGGTCTGTTTCTCATAAATTAAAGCACCAGACAGACCGTGCTCCCGGTTGACGCTGACCAGAGCCTTGCCTAGTTTCGCGCAACTTCCACACTGGGAAAAACCGGAGCGTTGGCCTATGACTGCTCAGCCAAAGAGTCAAGAGCATCTTGAAGTACCAACCGCATTGCTGGTGCTGGCAGACGGTACAGTTTTCGCGGGGTTTGGCACCGGGGCGGAGGGCGAAGCCCTTGGCGAAGTGTGCTTTAATACGGCGATGACCGGCTATCAGGAAGTGCTGACCGACCCGTCCTATTCGGATCAACTTCTGTGTTTCACCTTTCCACACCTGGGCATTACCGGCACCAATAACGATGATACCGAAGATGAGAGCGCGCGCCAAAATGGCCCGTCATCGGGGGCTAAAGGCGTGATCATGCGCGCGGCACCCGGCAAGGCTGCCAGCTGGCGCTCGATAGATGATTTTGACAACTGGCTCAGCACTCGCGGCATTGTCGGCCTTTATGGCATCGACACCCGCGCCCTGACCGTGCACATCCGCCGCCATGGCATGCCCCATGGGGTGATTGCCCATCACCCGGACGGTAAATTTGATATCCCTGCTTTGCAGGCCATGGCCAATAACTGGGCTGGGCTGGAAATGGCGGATCTGGCCAGTCAGGTATCCACAAGCCATGCTTTCCCCTCACAGCAAAGTGAATGGGATCTGGAAACCGGCTATGCCGCCCCTTCGCAAGATGGGCCGTTGGTGGTGGCTATCGATTATGGGGCCAAGAGCAATATTGTGCGCCGCCTGGCCGCCCTGGGCCTTCGCGTGACGGTGGTGCCGTGTACCATGGCGGCCTCTGATATTCTTGCGCTTAAACCCGATGGCGTTTTATTGTCCAATGGCCCAGGCGATCCTGCCGCCACCGCGAAACATGCCAGCCCGCTGATCCGGGCCTTGATTGATGCGGATATGCCAATTTTCGGGATATGCCTTGGGCATCAATTGCTGGCGCTGGCGCTGGGGGCCAATACCATGAAAATGGATCAGGGCCATCATGGGGCCAACCACCCGGTCAAGGACCTGGCCACTGGAAAGGTTGAAATTGTCTCTATGAACCATGGATTTACCGTGGATGAAGAGACGCTGCCGGACGGGGTTATGGCCACCCATTTATCGCTTTTTGATGGCAGCAATTGCGGCCTGCGCCTGAAAGGCAAGCCTGTTTTTTCAGTACAATACCACCCAGAGGCCAGTCCCGGACCGCAAGACAGTTTTTATCTGTTTGAAGATTTTAGCCGCGCTCTGGGCAGAACCTCTGCCTGATGAGATTTTCCATCATTCGTCTTGGCGTGCTTGTCACTCTTATAACAGCGTTTACGGGATGCCTGGGTATTGGCGAGACGCCTAAACCAGCTGGACCATGGCAAAACTGGCAGATAGCGCCCAACGCTCCCTCCCCTCTGCTGGGCAAGATTTGGTCATTCAGGGAAAACGCCTTCATCACACCGACTGATCTGGCTAAGGCCATGGCCAAGGCTGACTTTGCACTATTGGGCGAGACCCACGACAATGCAGACCACCATCGCCTGCAAGGCTGGATGGTCAGTGCCATTGCCGGACAGGGTCGCAAACCCGCCGTGGTATGGGAGATGTTTGATACCGGCCAGAGCCAGGCGCTCATCACTTTTCAAAACGGTAAGCCCGACAATGCGGATGCGTTGGGCACAGCCGTGAACTGGGGTAAAACCGGCTGGCCGCAATGGCCGCTGTATCAACCCATTGCCGAAGCGGCTCTATCATCAGGCCTAAGCATGTATGCCGGTGATCCGCCAGTCACACTTGTACGTACGGTGGGTAAAAAAGGTTTTTCTGTTCTGCCCCAAGGGGAGACAGAAAGACTTTTGCTGGATAAACCACTGGCTGAAAATTTGAAAAATGCCCTGCAAACGCAAATCGTCGAATCTCATTGCAACCTTATTCCCTCGGCGGCCACCGGCCCCATGTATCGCGGACAACGTCTTCGGGATGCCAGCATGGCGATGCATATGGTTGAAAAAGGTGAAACGAATGGTGCCATTCTCATTGCCGGCACCGGTCATGTCAGACAGGATCGGGCGGTGCCGTGGCATTTACGGCGGTTGCGCCCCGGCAAAACCGTATCCAGCCTGATGTTTGTTGGGGTTTCAAGTGAAGAAACAGACCCGGCGAGCCTGATCCCCACCGACCCAGATGGAAAACCCGCCGCAGATTATGCATGGTTTACGCCAAAAGTAGTGCGTGAAGATCCATGCATCGCACTCAAGAAACGCTACGCTAAATAAACTTTAAACCGTAATGCCGTCCAGCGCAGTTTCAATCAGCAGATAAGCCGGGCCATCACCTGTGCGAAAATGGGTTTCCAGATGCAACTTATTGCCCTTGGTCGTTGACTGATCAATTTTCTGACGCAAATCGCTGGCAAAATTTTCGGCGATTTCCAGCAGGGACGCATCATCAGAAAATGCAGTACCCAATGCCTCTATCTGTGACTTAGCCTCCAGACGAACAATATCCAACATGGCGCGCTTGCCGCCAACTAGCCGCGCATGGGCCAGGCTGCGGTAGGTTTGTGTGCTGAACAGGTCTTGCGGATCGATATCATGGATACGAAACAGCGTGACCAGACGATCCAGCGTATCGGAACCCTGGCGTGATGAAGGGGCCGAAGCCGCCATACCATTGGTTTTATCTTTGGCCCGGTCCATGCCCGATAAAACATCTTTCCAGCTCCAGCCCTGATTTTTCGGGGCGGCATCCTCGGCCTTGACCTCTTGCTCATCCTCAGGGGCAGTACGAGCCTTGTTCTGGGCCTCTATCTGCGCCTCGATAAAGCTTTTCTTTTTAGTCTTGGTCTGCTTTGATTCTTTAGCGGCTGCTTTTGTGCTTACCGGCACGTTTTCATAAGACCGTTTTGTTATTTTTGCTGGCGATGAAGGGCCTTTGGCAGGTTCATCCTGTGCTTGCACCTTAAACGGGCTTGGCACTTCCAATGCACCGCCACGCGGTCCAGCGGCTGCTCCCATGCGCAACATAAAATCACTGAGGAGTTCATAATTCTGGCGAATGCGGGCCTGAAACCCGGCATCAATTTCTTCGGCTTCATCGGCGGCCGCCCGGGCCGCTTCGTTCAGACCTTCAAGACCCTTGCGCAATTTTTCCTGAAGATCGCGGGCCTGCGCATCAGCGGTTTCGGGCAAAGCCGCCAGCTTGCTTTCCAGCGTATTGGTGGCTGCCTCCAGCCGTTCAAAGGTTTTGTCTGCCCAGGACGCGGCGGAAAAACTGGCCTCATTGGCCTGTTCCAGCCGCTTGGCAATCACTTCGGCATAGGCATCCAGCGCTGAACGCGCTTCTTCGGCAGCGTTTTTCAGCTCCTCTGCCTGGCGAATATTGCGTTCGGCAGCGATGCGGGTTTCGCGCTGAACTTCCTGCACGCGCCCCTGAGACGTGGTGAGTGCCGTATCAAAGGCCTCGGTAACAATCTCTGCGCCCTGGCGTGCCACATCCTGCATTGTTTCAACGCTTTGGCGGGTTATATCCGTCAGCACCCGCGCATCATCGCGGCTGGCGGCAAAGCTGTCCCGGGCGCGTTCGCGCACCTGATCCAGGTCCTGCGTACTGGAGGAAAGCACTTTGCTGGCATCCCCAAGCGCAATGGTGGTTGAGGACAGGCGCCCCGTGGCATCGTCCAGCTTGGCAGCAATAACTTTGGCCCCCTGCGCCGCATCATGGGCAGAGCCGGAAAGCCGCTCAGCGCTTTCTTCCAGCGTTTTGGTACTGTCGATGGCGTGAGCATTGGCAATGTCGGCCGCAGCCACCACCATTTTGGATTGTTCGGTTATCGCCTCAGCAATATCGGCGGCCTTTTGGTCCAGCACAATGGCCAGATCGGCAACCGCTTCGCGCTCGCGCCGCAAATCATTGATCAGTGCATCGGTACGCGTGCGTGCGTGCTCTTCCGCCTTGGCAAAAGCATCGCTGTGATGGCCCAGCACTTCTTCCATGGCACCAAGACGCGCCAATGCCCCCTCCACGGCTCCATTAACCCGGGTAATTTCACTGCGTACCGCATCGGCCATCAGGCGTGCGTCTTCGCGCGTAGCCTTGGCCGGATCGGCAAAGCGCGCCGCCATTGCCCCGATGTAACGGGCGGTGCTACGAAAGCGGGAAAGTTCGGCAATCAAAACTGCCGCCAGTATCACAAATATGGCCGGTCCCATGGTCACAAACAACAGGCTGGCCACACCAGTAACGGGTAAGGTCAGCAAGCCTGAAAGACCGGTTTGCCCTAAGGTGAAGGCCAGCACCCCGGCAATCCAGAAAATGGCAACTACTCCGCCGGCAACAACAAACCAGACATGGGGAGATTTGGCATCACCTTCCGGTGTACCCTTTTCCGTAGCCTCTGGGCTCGCCCCTTCCTCGCGTACAATAATCTCACGCTCGGCCTGGCGCTCTTCAGACAGCTTGACCCCGGCCACAGCACCATAAGGGCCAGTTTCAGAATTTTCCCGTTCCAGGTGAGCCTCGGACATGCACTTCCCCCCACAAGGGTTGATATTAACAACTCCTTAACTCGCGCAAAATTACGCAAAAGGGAAGTCTAAAGCGCATGATTTTTTTCGTCTCAGCCCTCGCGCCAGCGTAAAACCGGCGTTCTGGCTGCTCTGGTCTCATCCAGACGACGCAGGGGAGCCAGTGTTGGCGCATTGGTAAAGCGCGACGTATCGCCTGATTTAGCCAGTTTAGCCAAAGAAATCAGCGAATCAGCAAACCGATTCAGACTTTCCCTTGATTCGGTTTCCGTAGGTTCGATCAACATCGCCCCATGGACAACCAGTGGAAAATACATGGTCATGGGGTGATAACCCTCGTCGATCATGGCCTTGGCAAAGTCCAGCGTGGTGACGCCGGTATCTTTCAAAAAGGCATCATCAAAAAGCGCCTCGTGCATGCACAGCCCATCGTAAGCCGGGCTCATTTCGTCAGAAAGCCGCGCCAGCAGATAATTGGCGTTCAGCACCGCATCTTCGGACACCTGGCGCAGGCCATCAGCACCATGGCTCATCATATAGGCCAGGGCGCGCACAAACATGCCCATCTGGCCATGAAAGGCGCTCATGCGGCCAAAGGGTTTGGCCTTCGCCTGTGCCACCTCTTCCACCAGTGCCCAACCTTCGCCATCCCGCACAAGATAAGGCACCGGGGCATAGGTGCTAAGGCGATCAGAGAGCACCACAGGTCCAGCCCCCGGCCCGCCGCCGCCATGAGGGGTGGAGAAGGTTTTGTGCAGATTGATATGCATGGCATCCACACCCAGATCGCGCACCCGGGTTTTACCCATAATGGCGTTCAGATTGGCCCCGTCGCAATAAAAATAGCCACCGGCATCGTGCACCAGATCAGAGATTTCACGAATATCACGCTCAAAAAGACCGCACGTGTTTGGGTTGGTCAGCATGATGGCCGCCACGTCGGGACCGATTTTGGAACGCAAAGCATCCATATCAACGCGGCCCGTGGCATCGGCGGGCAGTTCATCAATTTCAAAACCGCACGCCGCCGCCGTAGCCGGATTGGTGCCGTGGGCCGATTGCGGCACCAGCACCCGGCGACGGGTATCCAGCTCGCCGCGCTCCTCAATGGCAGCGCGAACACACATCATACCGCACCATTCCCCGTGGGCCCCGGCCTTGGGCGACAGCGCCACCGCATCCATGCCGGTAATGGCCATCAGCCAGTGTGATAATTCAGCCATTAGCCCCAGCGCCCCCTGCACCGTGGATTGCGGTTGCAAGGGGTGCACATCGGCAAAGCCCGGCAGGCGCGCCAGTTTTTCATTCAGGCGCGGATTGTGCTTCATAGTGCACGAACCAAGCGGGTAAAGACCCAGATCAATGGCGTAATTGCGTTGTGACAGGCGCACATAATGGCGCAGGGCCTCGGGCTCGGAGAGACCGGGCAAACCAATGACTTCCTCCCGCTCTAACCCGCCAAGACGCGATGTGTGCTTGGGCACACAAGGCAGATCAACGCCGCACTTTTCCGGTGCGCCGACCTCGTGCAAGAGCGGTTCTTGCTGCATCAATCCGCGCGAGCCGGAAAAAGTTTTCAGGTCCTCTGCGCGGGCGCCATCGCCGGTCGGGGCCGTAGGGCGGCCGGTGGAATTCATCGCCATCAGATCGCCTCCCGCAATGCCGCCACCAGGGCATCAAAATCATCATCAGTATTGGTTTCAGTGACCGCGACCATCAGCACGTCATCAAAATGACCTGCCCCAAAAAGTCGCGCCGCCGGAATGCCACCCAGCACGCCAACTTTGGCCATATCCTCGACAATTTGTGCTGCATTGCCCCGAACACGCACAGCAAATTCGTTAAAGAAACTCTGGTTAAGAACCTCAACACCGTCCAGCGCATCCAGTCGGTCAGCCAGTACACAGGCGCGCCCATGGTTCAGTGCCGCCAGTTTACGTAAACCTTTTTCGCCCAGAAGCGCCAGATGAATGGTAAAGGCCAGCGTGCACAGGCCCGAATTGGTGCAAATGTTCGAGGTCGCCTTTTCGCGGCGGATATGCTGTTCGCGGGTGGAAAGCGTCAGTACAAACCCTCGCTGGCCCTCTTCATCCACGGTTTCACCGGCAAAACGCCCGGGCACCTGACGAATGAATTTACGATCATTGCGGCACGCCAGCAGGCCCACATATGGCCCACCAAAGCTCAGCCCATTGCCGATGGACTGACCTTCGGCAGCGACAATATCCGCACCCATTTCACCGGGGCTTTTCACTAACCCCAGCGCAACCACTTCGGTGGTGACCGCAATCAGCAAGGCCCCCACTGCATGAGCGGCCTCGGCCAGCGGTTCCAGATCGACCAGTTCGCCAAATATATTGGGACTTTGCACCACAATACAGGCGGTCTGGTCATCCAGCGCATCGACCACATTTGCATCGGCGCCCATGGCCGCGTTCATGGTGTGCATGTCCATGGTTTCGCCCTGCACCGCCGTTTGCACGGTTTGCGCATAGTGTGGGTGCAGGCCCGGGGCCAGCACGCATTTGCGCCGCCGGGTAATGCGCGCCGCCATGTGCACCGCCTCGGCGGTGGCAGTCGAGCCATCATAAAGCGAAGCATTGGCCACATCCATGCCGGTCAATTGCGCCACCTGGGTCTGAAACTCAAAGAGGGTCTGTAAAGTACCCTGGGCAATTTCAGGTTGATAAGGCGTATAGGCGGTCAGAAATTCCGAGCGTTGAATAAGATGATCCACACTGGCCGGCACATGGTGCCGATAGGCCCCGCCGCCACAAAAGAACGGCGCGTCACCAGCACTTAAGGACTGTCTGGACAGATCAGTGAAATGCCGCTCAACCGCCATTTCACTGGCATGGGTCGGCAGACCTTCAATCAACCCATCAAGGCGGGCCCTGGCCGGAATATCAGCAAAAAGATCATCAATAGAAGACACACCAATGCGCGCCAGCATGGCGACCCGGTCATCCTCGTTAAGCGGCAGATAACGCATGGTGTGGGTGCCTATTCCTTGGTAAATTCGCCGTAGGCGGCCTCGTCCATCAGGCCGGACAGCTCTGACCTATCGGCTATGGTCATTTTAAAGAACCAGCCTGCCCCTTGCGCATCTTCATTGACGGTTTCAGGGGCATCTTCCAGCGCGGCATTCGAAGCAGTAATTTCACCAGATACCGGCGCATAAATTTCACTGGCCGACTTTACCGATTCCACCACGGCAATTTCGTCGCCCTTTTTGACGGTCTTGCCGACCTCTGGCAGTTCAACAAATACCACATCGCCCAACTGACCCGCCGCATAGGTGGAAATGCCAATCGTGGCGGTATCGCCATCAACGTTCAGCCATTCGTGATCTTCGGTATAATATATAGTACTCATATTTTTCTTCCCCTATTAACCCCGATAATAGTTTTGCGGCACGAAGGGCAGTTTCACCACTTCGGCCGGGTGCGCCTTGCCGCGCACCATAAGTTCCAGTTTCGTGCCCGGCACCGCCAGATCGGCGCGCACATAGCCCATGGCCACGGGGCCGCCAAAAGTAGGGCCAAACCCGCCTGAGGTAATTTCGCCCACAAACACGCCGTCCTGATGGACTTGTGTGCCTCCGCGGGCCGGGGCGCGGCCAAGCGGCTTGATCCCCACCCGTTTTTGCGTGGTGCCTTCACTCAACTCCCGTAATATCCGCGCTGCCCCCGGAAAGCCGCCAGCCTCACGGCGCACCTTGGGTATGGCCCAGCTTAAAGATGCCTCCACCGGGGTGCGCGTTTCGTCAAAATCATGACCAGACAGACACAGACCTGCCTCCAGACGCAGGCTGTCGCGGGCCCCAAGGCCAATAGGTTTGACCAGCTTGTTCTTCAGAAGAAGACGCGCCAGATCATTGGCATATTCAGACTTGACCGATATTTCAAAGCCATCCTCGCCAGTATAGCCAGAACGGCTGATATGACAGTCAATGCCGCCGATTTTACTTGCCATGGACTGCATGAATACCATGTCACATGAATCGTCACACAAAGGCGCCATGACCGCAGCGGTTTTGGGTCCCTGAATAGCAATCAGCGCCCGATCCGGAGCCGTTTCCAGACGCACGCTTGTTGGTAGTCGAGAGGCGATCTGGGCAAAGTCCACCTCTTTGAAGGCAGCGTTCACCACCAGCATCAACCAACCTTCAAAATGCGGGTGTATGGAGCGCGTAACCATCAGGTCATCCATAATCCCGCCATCATCGGTAAGAAGCAGGGAATAGCGTTGCTGGCCCGGTTTCAGATCCACAAAATTGCCAGGCATCAGAGCTTCCAGCGCCCGCGCCGTGGTTTCATGATCCGGCCCCACCACAAAGGCCTGACCCATATGGGAGACATCAAATAGGCCGCAATTGGTACGGGTCCATTTGTGTTCTTTCAAAATGCCGTCGGGAAACTGAACCGGCATGGCATATCCAACAAATGGCACCATTTTGCCGCCCAGACTTTCCAGTAAAGATGCCAACGGAGTTCGCTTTAGACCATCATTTTGCATCATATGCCCCGACAGCATAACCCCGGCGTAAACTGCCGAAGGCCCCCGCTGTCCTGGTACCTGAGAGATTCACCCCCCTCGCATCATTGCGGTTGGCGGCTTACTCCTTCGGTGCAGCACTCACAGGCGCCACTTTCCAGCGTGTCGATCCCTTCGCGGTCCTTTGTGCCTGAGAGTTTCCGGGGCGGTTGCTCCTTCGGCGCCAGCTTTTAGGGCAGCTGATCTCTCCCGCGAAGATCGTTCTGGTCAGCGTAACTCGTCCTTAACGCTGATGGCCGGTGACCTAGCACGGGGATGGGGGGTCGGCAATGGCAAGGCGCACGCCTTAGCGAAAATAATCCCAGATGGAAAATAGTCCCAGCACGATAAAAATCACCCCGGCGATCAGAGAGAGCGGCAGTTTGGCCAGCCAGCCCTGTGCCGCCTGCCCCAGCAAAACCGCCAGTGCGCTGGAGAGCACCAGAGCGGCGGCCGAGGCCGCAAACACATACCAGCGATTGACCTCTTCCCTGGCGGAAAAGGCCAAGGTGGCAATTTGCGTTTTATCGCCCAGTTCAGCCAGAAAAATGGCGGCAAAAATAATCAGATAGCGTTCCATACTCTTTTCCTCGTCCTGAGCGTCCTCACCCTGAGGAGGGCCGAAGGCCTGTCTCGAAGGGCGAAGGACAAGAGATTACTTTTTCATCCTTCGACAGGACCAGGATGAGGATGAGGATGAGGGTTTTATTGCTTACCGCCGCCCAAACAAACGCTCTATGTCTTTCAATTTCAGCTCCACATAAGTGGGGCGGCCATGATTGCACTGGCCGGAATGCGGTGTGGCCTCCATCTGGCGCAGGAGCGCATTCATTTCGGTGGCATTTAGCCGCCGCCCGGCGCGCACGGAGCCATGACAGGCCATGGTGGAGCA
>NVVU01000002.1 GCA_002733485.1 Robiginitomaculum sp. | reverse complement strand
CATTTCACTCGCCCTTGCCGCACAGCCAATCACTGATTTTTCTTTCCTGTCTCTGTTTTTACGGGCCGACCTTGTGGTCAAGGCCGTTATGGCCATTCTGGTTTTTGCTTCTGTCTGGTCATGGACGGTCATTGTGGACCGCCAATTTGCCTTTATGGGATTACAGCGCAAAGCCAAGCGCTTTGAGCGGGCCTTCTGGTCTGGCCGGTCGCTGGATGAAATGTATAAAAACATTGATGAACACTCCCGCGACCCCATGGAGCGCGTGTTTGTTTCAGCCATGCGCGAATGGACCAATGGACGCGGTAATCTTGGTTCGGACCTGCAGATTGTTTCGCTGAAAGAGCGCATAGACCGGGTCATGGCGTTGACCGTTTCGCGCGAGCTAAGCCGGGCAGAACGCGGCCTTGGCATTCTGGCCAGTATTGCCTCGGCCTCGCCTTTTATCGGGCTTTTTGGCACGGTTTGGGGGATCATGAATTCGTTTCGGGCCATTGCCGCTTCGCATGATACCAATCTGGCGGTGGTGGCTCCCGGCATTGCCGAAGCGCTTTTTGCTACGGCCCTTGGGCTGCTGGCGGCAGTGCCTGCGGTGATTTTCTATAATAAATTTTCTGCCGATACTGCCAATTATGCCACCCGTCTTGAAGGCTTTGCAGACGAGCTGTCAGCGATCTTCTCGCGCCGTGTTGCAGGGGGTAAATAATGGCGGTCAACCTGACAGCGCTAAGCGGGTCCAGCCGGCGGCGCGGCCAACGCTATCGCCCCCGGGCCGAGATCAACGTCACACCCATGGTAGATGTCATGCTGGTGCTGTTGATTGTTTTTATGATCACCGCGCCCTTGCTGAGCGTTGGGGTACCGGTGGAATTGCCCAAGACAGACGCCCATTCCCTAAATGCCGAAACCGAGCCTTTGACCATTACGGTGCGCAAGGATGGCAGCGTCTATTTACAGGAAACCGAAGTGGAACTGGATGCTCTGGTACCGCAACTGACGGCCATTGCCGGCAATGGCTATAAAGAACGGATTTTCCTGCGGGCCGATACCAGCACCGATTATGGCGAAGTGATGCAGGTMATGGCGCGCATCCATGCCGCCGGCTTTACCAATATCGGCCTGATTACAGACCCGCTGTCGCAATAAAATATGCGCGTTGGCCTTCCCATATCACTCGTATTGCACAGCGGCCTGATTGCAGCCGGCCTGATGGTGATCCCAAACCCCAGGCTCGCGGTGATCGACACCCCCGACATTGTGCCGGTAGAACTGGTTATTCTGGACGAGAAAACCAATATCAAGACCAATGAACCGGAACCCCGTCACGAACCAAAAACAGAAGAACCGGCCCCTTTGGTTACCGAACCAGAGGTTTTACCAGAACTTGAGCCTGAGCCTGAGCCCGAACCGATCGCCGTGCCGCCGCCCAAGGCCGAACCCGCTCCCGCCAAATTGGAAGTGGCACCAAAAGCCAAGCCCAAACCAAAGAAAAAGCGCCCCCGGCCCAAGAAAAAAGCCAAGCCCAAAGCCCCGCGTTTTGATCTGGCCCGGCTGGAATCCAGACTGGCCAAACAGGCCGCCAGCGAAAATGCCCCTGATGACCCCTTTGAACGTGCCCGCAAAGCGCGTGGGTCAGGGGATGCCATGACCGCCAATGAAATTGATCTGTTGCGTGCGCAAATGTATCGCTGTTGGCGGGCACCGCTGGATGCCCCCTATCCGGAAAAACTCAAAGTTACGGTTCGGGCGCGTCTTAACCGGGATGGAACGTTAAGCAGCAACCCCGAAGTGCTCAATATAGGGCAGATCAGACGCTCGGGCGATCCGTTCTGGCAAGCGGCGGCGGACAATGCACGTCGCGCGGTACTTAAATGCCAACCCTATTCACTGCCTCCCGATAAATATGCCTTGTGGCGCGAAACCATTATAAATTTTACCCCGGATGATGTATTAGGAAATTAGGGTCTGGACCCAATGATGATGACTGGAAAACCCATGCGCATTCTGCTCACGCTTATTTTTATGACCTTTGCCATGCCGGCATGGGCAACGCTGGAGATTGACATCTCCAAGGGTCACCTGGACCCCATGCCGATTGCTATYCCCGATTTTGTCGGCGCCAGCGACCCGGAACGGGAAATCGGTACACAAATCGCAAAGCTTATCCGCGCCAATCTGGAGCGCTCCGGCCTGTTCCGCCCGCTGGATCCGGCATCTTTTATAGAGCATCAAAGCAATATCAACGTACAGCCACGCTTTGCCGACTGGCGGATYATCAAAACCGATGCACTCTTGTCTGGYCGTCTGGTGATGGAAAGCGACAACCGCATGCGCATTGAATTTCGCCTGTGGGACGTGCTGGCCGAAACCCAGCTGGTGGGTCTGCAATTAGCCACCACGCCCGAGAACTGGCGGCGTATCGGCAATAAAGTCTCGGACGTGATTTACCAGAAATTGACCGGCGAAACCGGGTATTTCGATACCCGGATTGTCTTTATTGCCGAAACCGGCCCCAAAACCGACCGGGTCAAGCGTCTGGCCATTATGGATCAGGACGGCGCCAACCCGACCTTTCTGACCTCGGGTAAATATACCGTGCTGACCCCGCGCTTTTCCCCCACGGCGCAACAGATTACCTATATGTCCTATGCTTCGCGCACCCCGTCGGTGTTTTTGTTCAACATTGAAACCGGCCGACAGGAAGTATTGGGCGACTTTCCGGGCATGACCTTTGCGCCGCGTTTTTCCCCCGATGGCACCAAAGTAATTATGAGTTTGGTACAGGGCGGCAATTCCGATGTCTGGGTGATGGATTTGCGCACGCGCCAGCGCCAGCGCCTGACCTCGTCCCCCGCCATTGATACCTCGCCATCCTTTTCCCCGGATGGATCACGTATTGTGTTCAATTCGGACCGTGGCGGCACGCCGCAACTGTATGTGATGAATGCGGACGGGTCCGGCATACACCGGATCAGCTTTGGCAAAGGTACCTACAGCGCCCCGGTATGGTCGCCGCGCGGCGATCTGATTGCCTTTACCAAAAGCCTGAACCGCAAGTTTCATATTGGCGTCATGCGCCCCGAAGGAGATGTGGAGCGCATTCTGACCACCGCCTATCTGGATGAAGGCCCCACATGGTCTCCCAACGGCAGGGTTTTGATGTTTACCCGCGAACCACGGCCCGGTTCCGGCCCCCACATCTGGAGCATTGATCTGACCGGGGCCAACCTGCGACAGGTCCCCACACCGGGTGATGCATCAGATCCGGCATGGTCGCCCTTGATACAATAGCTATACGTGATAAAGTGCTCCTGATCTGTGTGAGGCATAGCCGGGCACGATTTGACACTCATAGTATTATACGAGGACAAAGAACATGAAATCGGCTTTTGTTTCGCTTACCGCGCTACTCTTCATTTCTGCTTGCGCATCCACTCCACCACCSGCRCCWGCTCCGGCACCAGCGCCTGCTCCGGCACCGGCACCAACCCCGCCGCCAACTACGGGCCAACTGGCCCCCTTGCCACCTGTTCCGGGCTCGGTTGACGAGTTTCAGAAGATGGCTGGCGACCGGGTTTATTTTGAATTTAACTCGGCACAACTCAGCCACGAAGCCCGGGCCGTTCTGTCCCGGCAGGCCTCCTGGTTGAAYCGTTATGCCAATACCCGCATTCTGRTTGACGGCAATGCCGATGARCGCGGCACCCGTGAATACAATCTTGCTCTGGCYGCACGCCGTGCCAGCGCGGCACGGGATTATCTGGTCAACCTTGGGGTTTCCCCATCGCGGATTTCCACCATATCCTATGGCAAGGAACGCCCGATTGATGGCCGTTCCAACGAGGCTGCCTGGGCGGTTAACCGTAACGCCCATACCGGGATCGTCTCTGGCGCGACCAGCTAGGGTTTCCCTGCAAACCCTGGCTTCCTGCCATGATTTTGCCGTTTTGAACTGAAAGGCTGCGTTTATGAAACGCTTTGCCCTTACCCTTGTGTTGACCTCATTGCTGGCGGGAATGGTTGTTCCCGCCAGTGCGGCTGAATCCAAAAAAGAAATTGCCGCGCGCCTTGATGCGCTGCAAGTGCGGGTGGGTGCCGTGGAAACGCGCATGCCGGCGGCTGTCAACATGCAACAGCGCCTGGACGACATGGAAGCGCAATTGCGCACTCTGACCGGTGCCAATGAACGCCTTGAGTTTGAAAATAAAAAACGCCATGACGAACTGACCGGCCTGCAACGGGCCGTCGATATTCTGGCAACCCAAGTGCAAAATGCCCGCGATTCCGCCCGTAATGCCAATGCCGCCCTTGGCCGGTTTATCACTGGCGAAGATGCCACGCCGACCGAAGAGCAAACCACCGATAATGCTCCGCAGGATGAAGAAACCCTGGTGGCGCAGCAACGCTATGCCGAGGCCAAAGCCTATCTGGAACAGGGGTATTTTGATCAGGCACAGGCCGCCTTTGAAGCTTTTGTGGCGGCCCATGGCAATGTCGCACTTGCCGGGCCAGCGTTGTTCTGGCTGGGCGAAATTGCCGCCGTTCAAGGCGATTATCGCGGCGCCACCAATGCTTATATTGAAACTTTAAAACGTTTTCCTAAAGGCTCCAAAGCGCCGGAAGCCATGGTAAAGCTGGGCGCATCCCTGTTTGCACTTGGCGAAAAAGACGAGGCCTGCCGCGCCTTGAAAGCTTTTCCGGCGCAATACCCCAAGGCCTCAGCCGGGGTTCGCGCCCGGGCCCAGATTGAACGCCGCCGCGCCGGGTGCAATTAGGGCACGCGCCCCAAAGGCCGTCCCATGACAACACAAAAAACGGCATTGGCCAAACGCTTTGCCCTAGCGATGCAGGCTGCGTCTTTATCTCCAGATGAACCCATGTCCATTGCCTTTTCCGGCGGCGGGGATTCATTAGCCCTATTGGCGCTGGCATGTGATTTATTCCCCGAGCGGAAGATCCATGCATTGATCGTTGATCATGCCTTGCGCCGCGAATCTGCTCCCGAGGCGCGCTGCGCCGCCGCCATGGCCTCTGCACTGGGAGCCAAAGCGCACATCCTGACCAGTAAAAGCCCGCGCGCCGGGCATAAGCATGCCCGCTCCGCCCGCTACACTCTGCTGGCGAAAGCCTGTCACGGCCTAGGCACCCGCACACTTTTTCTTGCCCACACACTGGATGATCAGGAAGAGACCTTTGCCATTCGCCTGGCCCGGGGATCCACGGCGCGTGGTCTGGCCTGTATGGGCACCCGCTCGCCCTTACCGGCCTGGCCGGAAGGACAGGGTATCTGGCTAGCCCGGCCTTTGCTGGCTATGTGCAGAGAAGAATTGCGCCATTGGCTTAAGGCGCACGATTTTCGCTGGATTGACGATCCTTCGAACCAGAACCGCCGTTATGCCAGGGTGCGGGTACGCCAGCATCTGGCGGCGCTGCACGGCGCAGGGTTGCAAAACGGGCGCATTGCAAAGTCTACCCTTTTGCTGGGCCAGTTGGAGAATGAGCGCCGTAACAAGACCATGACCTGGTTGCAATCTGCATTGTCATTTTACCCTGCCGGCTATGCCCTTTTGCCGCGCCTCGCATTGGAAACGCCCCCTGTTATTATTGCGCATATGGCCCTTGGGGCGATACTGGCCAGCGTGGCCGGACTAGGCTTCACGCCCGTTCCCAATCCTTTGGTACACCGCACTCTCATTAAGTTACGCACCACACAAGGGCGCGGCTTTTGCGCTGCTGGGTGCCGGTTGAGCATACAGGGGCCAGATATTCTGATCAGCCGCGATCCGGGGGTAGTGCTGGGCCGCGCCCCGAACCATAAGAGGCTTAGCCTTCCGGTCAAAGCGAGTGAAACCCTGTATTTTGATGACCGTTTCCATATCAGTGCCGCCATTGATGGCTGGATCGAGACTCTGGGCAATCGGGCCAGATTACTGCCCCCGCTGGAACGTAAAATCTTAATGGCACTGCCCGCCCCGGTGCGCCCGGTTGTGCCCGTACTGCGTGATCAGACCGGCGCACTGTCATCACCCGTACTGGGCGGGGTCGGCGAGATGCAGTTCCTTGGAAAAATCATCTTGTCTCGAAAACTGGCCCCATTTTCGCATGGAACTGAGTGAAACGCTGGTTTCTGGCCATTATCGGCACAAACAATCATTGCCATACGGTGATTTCATCCCCATCTTGTGGGACTAGAGAAGTTTTCTGGCTGCAACTTGAACACAGCCACCAAATTTGAGGAATTTATTCATGCCGATGCGCAATCTGCTGCTTTGGGGCGTCATTATTCTGGTGGTGATCGCACTATTTAACATGGTGCAAAGCACCACCACCAAAAACGGTGCGGAAGTCATCAGCTATTCTACCATGATGGATCAGGCTACCGCCGGGCGCATATCCAAGGTTACCATTCGCGGCGAAAGCGTTTTTGGCAAGTTTAGCGACGGCAAGTTCTTCTCCACCACCGCCCCTTATGACCCGCAAATGGTGACCGAGCTGCGCAAAGCCGGGGTGAACATCACCGTCAAGCCGCAGGATCGCGGCATTCTCTTTTCCATTTTGATGAACTTTTTGCCCATCCTGTTACTGGTCAGCGTGTGGATTTTCTTCATGAGACAAATGCAAGGCGGCGGAAAAGGCGGGGCTATGGGCTTTGGTAAATCCAAGGCACGCCTTCTTACCGAACGCCAGAGCAAGATCACGTTCAACGACGTAGCCGGAGTTGATGAGGCCAAGGAAGAGCTGGAAGAAATTGTAGAATTTCTGCAAGATCCCTCCAAATTTCAGCGTCTTGGCGGAAAAATTCCAAAAGGCGCTTTGCTGATTGGCCCCCCGGGCACCGGTAAAACCCTTCTTGCACGCGCCATTGCCGGGGAAGCCGGAGTGCCGTTTTTCACCATTTCCGGCTCTGACTTTGTGGAAATGTTTGTCGGCGTTGGTGCATCCCGGGTTCGCGACATGTTTGAACAGGCCAAAAAGAATGCGCCGTGTATTATTTTTATTGATGAAATTGATGCGGTGGGCCGCTCCCGCGGGGCCGGTCTAGGCGGCGGCAATGACGAACGCGAGCAAACGCTGAACCAGTTGCTGGTGGAAATGGATGGCTTTGAATCCAATGAAGGCATTATCCTGATCGCTGCCACCAACCGCCCCGATGTACTGGACCCGGCGCTGATGCGCCCGGGCCGTTTTGACCGTCAGGTGGTGGTGCCCAACCCGGATATAATTGGCCGTGAGAAAATTCTGAAAATTCATATGCGCGACATTCCGTTAGCTCATGATGTAGATACCAAGGTGATTGCCCGCGGCAGCCCCGGCTTTTCCGGTGCTGATCTGGCCAATTTATGCAATGAGGCCGCTTTGCTGGCCGCACGGCGCGACAAGCGCATGGTGACCATGAGTGATTTTGAAGATGCAAAAGACAAGGTGATGATGGGGCCGGAACGCCGCTCTATGGTGATGAGCGAAAAAGAAAAACAGCTCACCGCCTATCACGAAGCCGGTCATGCCGTGGTTGCCTTGAACGTACCGGCATCCGACCCGGTGCATAAAGCCACCATAATACCCCGTGGCCGGGCGCTGGGCATGGTGATGCAATTACCCGAAGCAGACAAGTTGTCCATGAGCCTTGAGGAAATGACCTCTCGTCTGGCGGTTCTGATGGGCGGACGAGTTGCCGAGGAACACAAATTTGGCATTGCAAAAGTAACCTCTGGCGCGGCCTCTGACATTCAGATGGCCACTAAGCTGGCACGGGCCATGGTCACCCAATACGGCCTTTCCGAAGCCCTTGGCCCGATTTCCTATGCCGATGACCAGGGTGAGGTATTTCTGGGCCAGCAAATCATGCGCGCCACCTCACTTTCACCGGAAACCAGTCGAAAAATCGAAGATGAAGTAAAGCGCCTGGTCGAAGATGGCCTGAAAACTGCGAAAGAGATCCTTACAAAGAAAAAAAAGGCCTGGACCATTATTGCCGAAGGTCTGCTGGAGTATGAAACACTCTCGGGCGAAGACATTGACAATCTGATCGCCGGAAAGCCATTAAAACGCCCCGAAAGCGATGATGAAACCAAGCCCAAAGGGCCCACAGCAGCAGTGCCCATTACCAAGGCAAAAAACAAGACGAAAAGCAAGCCAAAACCCACCGGCAAACCTTCGCCGCAAGGCGCCTGACCAAAACGATTATGGGGCTGACAGAAGACAATCCACGTCCGCTAGTGATGGGGATTGTCAATGTCACACCCGATAGCTTTTCCGATGGCGGTCAGTATAACACCCCGGATCAAGCCATTGCCCACGCCGATGCTCTGATCCGAGCCGGGGCTGATATTCTGGATATTGGCGGCGAAAGCACCCGGCCCGGGGCCAGTCCTGTTTCCGTTCAGGAAGAAATGGACCGGGTTATGCCCGTACTGCATGGCCTTTCAGAAAGAATTTCTATTCCCATCAGTATTGATACCCGACGCCCCGAATTGGCCCGCATGGCCTTTAAGGCCGGTGCGCAAATGTGGAATGACGTCAGCGCTCTGCGCTCGTCCCCAAATTCCCTGCAAACTGCCGCCGAACTGAAAGTGCCGGTAGTGTTGATGCATATGCGCGGTAAACCCGGCACCATGCAGGACAAGCCGTATTACCAGGACGTGGTAGGTGAAGTGATTGCATTTTTGCAAGAACGCACCCAAGCCGCCATACAAGCAGGGGTGCGCAAGAAATATATTTTTGTCGATCCCGGCATTGGTTTTGGCAAGCGTCTTAACGATAATCTGGCGTTGATGCATRCYKTKGCKCGNSAWCGNTSRKKAMACYRKCYASCNGCCTKSTCKYWRKRKYCYMRYGCNWGCSANTTTATTGAAATGCTGGACCCGGGGGCCGCGCCAGATGATCGCCTTGGCGGATCGTTGGCCAGCGCCCTTTGGGCAGTGCAGGCACACGCCCATATTATCCGGGTTCACGATGTGAAGGAAACGGTACAGGCCCTACGCGTCTGGCATGCCATAAAAGACACGGCACCATGATCATTAAAACCAGCCCCCCCGTTCGCATTCTAACCATTGCCGGATCAGACAGCTCTGGCGGGGCCGGGGTGCAGGCAGATATCAAGACCATCAGCGCCCTTGGCGGCTATGCCTTAAGCGCCATTACCGCCATCACCGCGCAAAGCACCCAAAGTGTGGATGCGATACAACTCACCCCGCCCGAATTGGTACGAGCGCAGATCAGGGCGGCGCTGGATGATATTGGTGTTGATGCCATCAAAATCGGCATGTTGGGCGATGCCTTTATTGCCGCCTCCGTCGCCGATGTATTACACGATGTAACGGTCCCTATCATTCTGGACCCGGTGATGGTTGCCACCAGCGGCGATACGCTGCTGGAAGATGACGCCATACAGGTTTTGCGCGCCCGTCTGATCCCCATGGCGCGCCTGATCACCCCCAATATTCCCGAGGCCGAAACCTTGAGCGGTCAGAAAATTACCAATCTGCGTGGCCAGCGCGCCGCCGCCGAAGCACTGCTCTCGATGGGACCCAGAGCCGTGCTAATCAAAGGCGGGCACGGAAAAGGTGATACGCTGATTGATTTTCTCCTCTGGGGAAAAGGCGAAGCGGTATTGGAAAGCCAACGCATCGACACCCAAAACACCCACGGTACCGGCTGTACTCTGGCCAGTGCCATTGCGGTGTTTTTGGCGCAACAGCTTAGCCTGACCGATGCGGTACGCATGGCCCGGCGTTATGTGCGCGGTGCCATTAAAAATGCGCCGGGGTTTGGGGCGGGTCACGGGCCGCTGGACCATGGATGGGTCAATACCGGAGAACGATTATGAAACTGGAACTCTATCAGATTGACGCCTTTGCTGATGCGCCCTTTAGCGGCAATCCGGCAGCGGTTGTACCCCTTGATCACTGGCTGGACGATGCAGTATTGCAGAATATTGCTATGGAGAACAATCTGGCGGAAACGGCCTTTATTGTGCCCACCGATGCAGCCGAATCCTGGAAATTGCGCTGGTTCACCCCGACAATGGAAGTACCTTTGTGTGGTCATGCCACCCTGGCCAGCGCCGCCTGCATCATGCGCTATATTCATCCAGAGCTGAATCATTTGCGCTTTGCCACCAAAAGCGGTGAATTGCAGGTGCAACGTGTGGGTGAAGCCTTCGTAATGGATTTACCGGCAGGAAAGCCAAAAGACTGGACGATGCCGGAGGATGCGCTGGCGGCCCTTGGCGTAACGATTATAGACAGCGGCATCAGCACCTATCCGTTTGTGGTTCTTAAAAATGAGCAGGCAGTGCGTGCCTTAAACGTACAAAACGCACTGAAAGCAACGCGGCTGGCACACTCGATCAATGAACTGGTGGTTTGTGCTGAGGCGGAACCGGGGACGGAGCTGGATTTTGTATTACGGTTTTTTGCCCCGGGGGTTGGCGTTGATGAAGACCCGGTCACCGGTTCGGCAATTACCTATCTTACCCCGTATTGGGCAAAACGGCTGGGCAAAACCAAAATGCGCCTTTACCAGGCCTCCCCCCGGGGCGGCTATGTCAGCGTAGAGGTTATTGGCGACCGGGTGCGCCTTGGGGGCAAGGCCCGGGATTATCTGCGCGGGACAATAACCCTATAACGCAGCCTTTAACGTCGCGCCAAAGCGTTCAATATCTGCCTCATTTACCCACACATGGGGGGTAATGCGCAGCCGGTCGCCCCGGCGCGATACAAAAACATTGTGCGCCCGCAAGCGTTGTTGCAAATCATCCGGCGCCGTATCTGGCAGGCGCAAGGATAGATAATGCGGCGCGCGAATGGGCTCGTCTTCGCTGTGCAGGCCAAGCGCCCCGGCGGTTTGCGCCAGCTGAGCCGTATGCGCGCGGGTTTGGGCGCAAATATTTTCCACCCCCCAATCGAGAATTTGAGCAATCGCCGCTTCGACCGCTGGAAGAAGCGCAAAATTGCTGCGCTCGCCCATGTCAAAACGCGCCGCCCCTTCGGCCAGATTATCATGGTAATCGGTCAGGCCGGCAAAGTTTTCTGCACCTTCGCGGCTTTGCCAGCATTGTTCCAAAGGCAGGCCGCCATGATGCCGTTCGGCCACATGTAAAAACCCGGTGCCGTAAGGACCCAGCAGCCATTTATAATTGGCCATTACGGTAAAATCTGCATCCACTGCCGCCGCATCAAAAGGCAAGGCCCCCAGGGACTGGGTCAGGTCCAGCACCAGAGCGGCACCATGAGCGCGGGCCTTTTGCCCGATGGCCTCCAGATCCAGCACCCCGCCATCAATCCAGTGCACATGCGCCAGCGCCACAATGGAGGTTTGCGGGCCGATGGCACCCAGCACAACTTCCGTCCAGCCTTGCCCCTCTTGTCGGTCCAGCGTCGTCACATGGGCATTGCTGGCGCAGGCCTTGTCACGCCAGACATAGACATTGGAGGGAAATTGACGCGCCATGACCAGAATTTCTGAGCCGGTGGGCACAAGTAAATTTTTTGCTGCCACCGCCATGCCATAGCTGACCGAGGGGATCAGCGCAAAATCCTCTGACCTGGCATTCATCAGCCGCGCCATCAGCGCCTTTATGCGCAGGCCGTCACCAAAAAAATCATCCGTTCCCAGCTCCCATGGCCGGGCCTTGCGAGACAGCCCCCCGCGCCCGGCGGCCATAACCTTGCCCATTAGCGGCCCCATAAAGGCGCAATCCAGATAAGCAATATCCATAGGAATATCAAAAAGGTGACGTTGGCACTCCATACTAAGCACTCTTGTTTTTTTGTCGGGCCAGCGCCAGTCCGGCCAGAATAACCGCAAATCCGAGCCATACGGTCAGTCCCAGTTTTTCCCCAAAGGCAAGGCCGACCAGGACTGCGATCAACGGCATGATATAATTGGAAAGCGACAGAAAGCTGGGCCCATTATCGCGTATAATCATCATCAGAACAATACCCCCAAGACCGGTGGAACCGAGCCCCAGTGCCAGTAAGGACAATAACGCCTTGGGGCTGGGCATATCCATACTCAATGCCGCATGTACACCAAAGGGGGTGATCATCACGGCGGCACAAACAAGAAGGCCTGCCGCCGCAACCGATGGCCGGGTTGTGGGCAGGTTGCGGGCGATTATGGCCTGGACCGCGTAAAAGACCGCCCCTACGATTACCGCCAATTGCGCCAGACTGGCCTGACCGCCAAGGTCATAAAGGACGTCCGGGCCCATGAGCAGCGCCACCCCGGCCATGCCCAGAACAAAACCTGTAAATTTGCGCAAGGTCATGGCTTCGCCCGGTACAAAGACATGGGCCAAAGCCGCCGTGGTCAGGGGCATAATAGCCATCAATATACCGACCAGTGCGGAATCCAGACTTTGCTGGCCCCAGGATATCAAAGCAAAAGGCGCAGTGGCACCGATAAAGCCCAAAACTATAAACCAAATCCAGCGTTCATCCATTTTTGGCCATAACGGCGGTAACTTCTGGCCGCGTATGCCCATCCAGATCAACAGCGCAATTGCACCGATCCACAGCCGCCCCATCACCAGTGTGGTCGGTGGAATTTCGGTAACTGCGATTTTTAAAAGAATAAAGGCTGTGCCCCACAACACCGCCACACCCAGTAGCCGTAGCCAGTCAAACAGGCTGTGCTGGTCATTTTGCGTATGCGCGGGTGATGAAGGAGACGCAGTCATAAGCCCATGTCGGGGCAATTGGCCGCGCTGTCAAATATATTATTTTTATACAAAACACACCCGCCCGGTTGATCGCCCTTACAGGATCGCCTATGTGGGCGATGGGACACGCTTCCCCAACGAAGCGCGCCTGTCTGTGAGGATAGGAGTACATGATGACAGACACACCACAGCCGGCCATACGCCCGGCTGATCCGCAATTCTCGTCCGGGCCATGCAAAAAGCACCCGGGCTGGACTTTTAACACCCTTTCCAATGCACTTTTGGGCAGGTCTCACCGATCAGCACCAGGCAAGGCACGTCTTGCCCAGGCGATCGAGGAAACCCGCACCATTTTGGGCGTGCCCGATGATTATCGCATCGGCATTGTACCGGCATCAGACACAGGCGCCATGGAGATGGCGCTATGGTCTTTGCTGGGCGCACGCCCGGTGGATGTGCTGGCCTGGGAAAGTTTTGGCAAGGGCTGGGCCACCGACATTACCGCCCAACTCAAACTGGATGATGTTCGCCTGCTGGAAGCGCCTTACGGCGAACTGCCAGACCTTGGTGCCGTACGCCCGGGGGCCGATGTGATTTTCACCTGGAACGGTACCACGTCAGGCGTGCGCGTTCCCGATGCCAACTGGATCAGCGATACCCGCGAAGGCCTGAGCATTTGCGATGCCACGTCCGCTGCATTTGCACAGGATCTGGACTGGCCAAAACTGGATGTGGTGACGTTTTCCTGGCAAAAAGTGCTGGGCGGCGAAGCAGCCCACGGCATGTTGATCCTGTCGCCGCGCGCGGTGAAACGCCTGGAAAGCTATACACCACCATGGCCAATGCCCAAGATTTTCCGCCTGACCAAAAAAGGCAAGTTGATTGAGGGCATTTTCAAAGGCGCCACCATCAACACACCATCCATGATGGCCGTTGAAGACTATCTGGAAGCGCTAAAATGGTCCGCTCGTCAAGGCGGACTGCCCGCCATGATCGCCCGCGCCGATGCCAATCTGCAGATTGTGTCGGAATGGGTGGAAAGCTCGGTCTGGGCGGACTTTTTATGCACGGACCCGGCTTTGCGATCCAACACTTCTGTGTGCCTTAAAATCACCGATGCTGCGATCATCGCATTATCAGGGGATGATCAGGCCGCCTTTGCCAAAGCGTTGAGTAAGCATTTGGAAACTGAAGGCGTGGCGCTGGATATCGGTGCCTATCGGGATGCCCCCCCGGGACTGCGGATCTGGTGTGGCGGTACGGTAGAGGCCGATGATGTCATGGCATTAATGCCCTGGCTGGACTGGGCCTTTGCCCGCACCAAAGCTGAATTGGGCCTTTAGGCCAGCATTTCTCATATAAAAAATTCTACAAGGAGGGCGCTATGCCCAAAGTTCTGATTGCAGACAAACTGTCTTCTGCTGCTGTTGATGTGTTTCGCGATAAAGGCGTTGATGTTGATGTTCGTACCGGTCTTTCCAAAGATGAGTTGATTGCCATGATTGGCGAATATGATGGTCTGGTTGTGCGTTCAGCCACCAGGCCGGATGCCGATATCATCGCCGCAGCCAAAAACCTGAAAGTCATTGGCCGGGCCGGTATAGGCACTGATAATATCGACAAGGTTGCCGCCACCGCCAAAGGCATCGTGGTGATGAACACCCCTTTTGGCAATGCGATCACCACCGCCGAACATGCCATTGCCATGATGTTTGCCGCCGCCCGGCAAATCCCCGAGGCCAATGCCTCCACCCAGGGCGGCAAATGGGAAAAATCCCGTTTTGTCGGGACCGAACTTTATGGCAAAACCTTAGGCCTGATCGGCTGTGGCAATATTGGCTCGCTGGTGGCGGAACGGGCGCGCGGCCTGCAAATGCATGTGCTGGCCTATGATCCGTTTTTAACGCCGGAACGCGCGGTCGAACTGGGCGTTGAAAAGGCCGAGTTAAATGTCGTTCTGGAACGGGCCAATGTGATCAGCCTGCATACCCCGCTGACCGACCAGACCCGCAATATTCTGTCGGCCGAGGCCCTGCAAAATACCCGCGAAGGGGTAATTGTCGTAAATTGCGCCCGTGGTGGTCTGGTGGACGAAGTGGCGCTGCGCGAAGGCCTGTTGTCGGGCCATATTCGTGCCGCTGCGCTGGATGTTTATGCTAGCGAACCGGCCCGCGAAAATGACCTTTTTGGTACACCGGGCCTGGTGGCCACCCCGCATTTGGGGGC
The DNA here is from genome assembly GCA_002733485.1 of Robiginitomaculum sp. Classification (GTDB taxonomy): domain Bacteria; phylum Pseudomonadota; class Alphaproteobacteria; order Caulobacterales; family Maricaulaceae; genus Robiginitomaculum_B. The sequence continues at coordinate 66,368 of NVVU01000002.1, read as the reverse complement.
CTCCACCCGCGAAGCACAGGAAAACGTGGCCTTGCAGGTCGCCCATCAGATCAGCGACTTTTTGCTCACTGGCGCGGTGACCAATGCGTTGAACATGCCATCGGTCAGCGCCGAAGAAGCGCCGCGCCTGCGTCCCTTTATCGATCTGGCGGAAAAACTGGGCCTGCTGGCCGGGCAATTGGTGACCTCGGGCGTTAAGCGCATCGAAGTTTCCTATCTGGGTGATGTTGCCGGTCTGAATATCAAGCCGCTTAGCTCGGCGGCGCTGGCCGGGGTGCTTCGCCCGATGCTGGGCGATGTCAATCTGGTGTCCGCCCCGGCGTTGGCTGCGGATCGCGGCATTGTACTGGCCCAGACCAGTCAGGAGCAATTGGGCGATTATGAATCCGTGATCACCATTTCTGTGGAGAGCCAAAACACCATTCGCACCGTTTCCGGGGCATTGTTTGCTGGCCAGCCGCGGGTGATCCAGACCAATGATGTGGTACTGGACGCCCCCTTCAGTACGCATATGCTGTTTGTCGAGAACGAAGATGAGCCGGGCTTTATCGGTGATCTTGGTAAGGTTTTGGGCGAGCGGGAAGTTAATATAGCCACCTTTAATCTTGGGCGGACCAAGCAGGGCGGGCAGGCCATTGCGCTGGTTGGTATTGATCAGGGTATTGATGCGGACGCGCTGGCCTCCGTGCAGGCCCTGCCTCATGTTCGGGCCGCCCGTGCTCTGCAATTCTAGGTGTTAGGATGTNGGTCGTTGAGGGTTTGCACAACGGCCACACCCAGCGCATTTCAACCCCTGATGGCTATTCAGAGCGCTTGCTAGCCATTAGAAGGTAGATCGGCTGGGGCTGGAGTTTGAGTAAGGATTAATCATGAAGAGTTCTTTTGCTTACCTTGCGCTGTTTACAGCGCTGGTTCTGGGCGCGCCTGTATCTGCGATCTCAGGTGAATTGGAAGAAATGCGCCTTAACGTACTGGTCCATGATGTAAATATCACCGGCAATGGGGCGGGGGGTAAAGAAGGCGGCGCCGACATTCAGGGCGAGCTGGTGTTTTCATCGCCTAGCTTTTTGTCTTGGGCCGGGTCACCCCGGCCTTATCTGAATGGCTCACTGAATACATCGGGTGAAACCAGTTTTGGCGGGGCCGGTCTGGCCTGGCAACAGAATTTTACCTCTGCCATTTATGGTGAGTTTGGTCTGGGCCTGGTCGTTCATGATGGTGTGGTCCATTTACCGGCTGATCCCGCCGACCCAAAGCGCATTCGTCTTGATGCAACACGCGTGGTACTGGGATCGAGGGTACTGTTCCGGCCAACCTTTGTGCTAGGTCTGCATCTGAACAAGCAATGGGATGCGGCTTTTGTCTTTGAACACCTGTCGCATGGACAAATTCTGGCTTCGGGGCGTAATGAAGGTCTGGATAATTTAGGCGTACGCCTTTCCTATAAATTTGGCCATTAGGGCCTGATCGAACTACAGGAATATCATTATGGCCAATGTCGTGGTTGTCGGCTCGCAATGGGGCGACGAAGGCAAGGGTAAGATAGTCGATTGGCTCTCTACCCGGGCTGATGTTGTGGTGCGCTTTCAGGGCGGTCACAATGCCGGCCACACGCTGGTCGTTGATGGAATTGTCTACAAGCTGAGCCTGTTGCCATCGGGCATTGTGCGGCCCGAAAAACTGTCGATGATCGGTAATGGCGTGGTACTGGACCCGTGGGCCTTGCTCGCCGAAATTGACAAGCTGGCCGGGCAGGGCGTGCAGATTAAACCGGCGCGCCTTCGCATTGCCGAAAACATTCCATTGATTCTGCCTTTGCACGGAGAGCTGGATGTGGCCCGCGAGGCGGCGGCTGGTTCGGGCAAGATCGGCACTACCAAACGCGGTATCGGTCCGGCCTACGAAGACAAGGTGGCGCGGCGCGCCGTACGCCTGATCGACCTTGCCGATAAAAAGGTCCTGCTGGCCCGTGTCGAGGGTCTTTTGGCGCACCACAATATTTTACGCGCTGCCTATGGTCTTGACCTGATTGAGGCCGAGGCGCTGACCAACGACCTGTTGGCACTGGCCCCCAAAGTATTGCCCTTTGCCGCCCCGGTCTGGCAGGAGCTGGACGCGGTGCGGCGCGCGGGAAAGAAAATTCTTTTTGAAGGCGCGCAAGGGGCCATGCTGGATGTGGACCACGGCACCTACCCCTATGTCACCTCCTCCAATACTCTGGCCGGTCAGGCCGCCGCCGGTTCCGGCGTTGGCCCCGATGCACTAAATTTTGTTTTAGGTATTACCAAGGCCTACACCACCCGGGTTGGCGAAGGGCCATTCCCCACCGAACAGAACAATGAAACCGGTAAAAAACTGGGCAAGCGCGGAGCCGAGTTTGGCACCGTTACCGGGCGCACCCGGCGTTGCGGCTGGTTTGATGCGGTCATGGTTCGCCAGGCCATCATCACCGGTGGCATTTCAGGCATCGCCCTGACCAAGCTGGATGTGCTGGACGGCTTTGCCGAGCTGAAAGTCTGCGTCGCCTACAAGCTGGCCGGCAAACGCATGCGCCGCCTGCCTGCCAGCATTGCCGATCAAGCCCGGGTAGAACCGGTTTATGAAAGCTTTGAAGGCTGGGACCAATCCACCCGGGGCGCCAGATCATGGGCCGACCTGCCCGCCACCGCCGTTAAATATGTGCGCCGCCTTGAAGAACTCATCGGTGCGCCGGTGGCCATGCTCTCCACATCACCGGAACGCGAAGACGTGATCCTGATGCGCGATCCGTTTAAGGGCTAGCGACGGGTTTTTGCTTCGCTTGCGTTTATCTCTTTGCAGGGACGCAAGATCTGGAGTGAAACAATGAATATTCAAACCAAGTTAAGCGTAAGCATTTTAGCCATCGCGCTATTGGCACCAGCGCTGGCCCATGCCGGTACAGGTCGCGCCAAAGGGTGCGGCGTGGCCCAGGGTTCCGGCGTGCTGCATGGCACCGGAACCGTATATGGTAAAGGCATTGCCATTGGCCACAATGCCAATGGCGAGCGCGTCATCAAACGTGGGTCGGGTACATTAAGCGGTACTGGCACTGTAATCGCTCGCGGTACTTTTATTGGATGCGGCAAAGCGGCTGGCACCGGCAAGGTGCGCGGCTTTGGCACCCAACGACGCGGTTTTCACTAACCCCTCAAGCCCAACCTAGACCCCGAAATGGCCCCTCAGGCAATTTCGGGGTTTTATGGGGCGGTCTAAGCGTCCATCAAGCCCTTTGCTTTGGCTTGTTCCAGCATGGCGGCTTGCAGTTTTTCAAAAGCGCGGACCTCGATCTGGCGGATACGTTCGCGCGAAACCCCATAGACTTGCGCCAGTTGTTCAAGGGTTTTTGGCTCTTCTGAAAGTTTGCGCTGCTGGATGATGTCCTGCTCGCGCTCGTTCAAATTGGCCATGGCATTCTGCAATAGCTCCATGCGGGTTGAAAACTCATCGCTTTCGACCACTTGCGTTTCCTGGCTGACATAATTTTCGTCTTCCAGCCAGTCCTGCCATTGGCTGTCGCCTTCGGAGGAGCGCAAGGGTGCATTCAGCGAGGCATCCGGGCCGGACATACGCCGGTTCATCTGCACCACATCATTGTTGGTCACGCCCAGTTTGGTGGCAATGGTTTCCACCTGATCGGGATGCAAATCACCATCATCAATGGCTTTCATCTGCCCTTTCATACGGCGCAGGTTGAAAAACAGTTTTTTCTGTGCCGCCGTAGTGCCCATTTTTACCAGAGACCAGGACCGCAAAATATATTCCTGAATGGAGGCGCGGATCCACCACATGGCATAAGTGGCGAGGCGAAAACCCTTGTCCGGGTCAAACTTTTTCACCGCCTGCATCAGGCCGACATTACCCTCGGAAACCACTTCGCCAATGGGCAGGCCATAGCCGCGATAGCCCATGGCAATTTTCGCCACCAGACGCAAATGCGAGGTTACCAATTTGCCAGCGGCCTCAGAATCCTCGTGCTCGACCCAGCGCTTGGCCAGCATAAATTCCTCGCCTTTTTCAAGCATGGGAAATTTTCTGATCTCTGTCAGATAGCGCGACAGGGATGCTTCCGGCGTTGCTGATACGGGTAACATAGTGGCCATGAGAATTCTCCTAAGGGCGCGACTTTTCGTCGTCTTTACAGTGTTGACACTCATTTAGGTTTTTTTAGGACCGATTAAAGGGCTTTCTTCCAATTTTCGACCAACGTGGCAGCAATATCACGCATTTGTTATATGGATTACCCCGTAAGTTTGAATTGATTTTCATCAAGTGGATGCAAAWYMTSGNMCWAASTGNSSWWTMYKTATASKMAATYTKMSTKKTMWYYGSSGWTRRMMCCTYKKTTWWMSACANYRATNSMRCCAGAATGTCGGCCAAAGCGTCAAGGTCGGCGGGAATGTCCTGAACGCTCATCGGCATATCCTTGATCGCGGCAAGCGCCGGACTGGGCGCGATGTCATGACCTACCAATGGTTCCACGTTTTCGCGAAACTTAAACGGATGCGCGGTGGCGACAATTACCCAGGGGTCGGTTTTTTCATGCGCGCCTAGCTGGTCATAGGCATAGGCGGCAACGGCGCTGTGAGGGCACCAGTCTTGGTGATTGTCCTGCGCATCTTTGCGAATTTGCGCCCGAATGGTGTCATCATTGACCGATAGCGCCCGCACATCATGGTTCAGCGCCGCCAGCCCCGCATCAAAGCGTTCAAAATTGGACGGGTTACCCACATCCATGGCATTGGCGATAGTGGCAATCGAAGGCGCCGGATCAAAAATGCCATCATCAAAAAAGCGCACCAAAGCCCGATTGGCATTTTGCGCCAGCACCACCTTGCCAATGGGCAGGCCACACGCGCGCGCCCACAGGCACGCCATGCCATTACCCAGATTGCCGGTGGGGATGACATAATTGGCCGGTTGACCGGTTTGGCGAAAAACCGCCAAAGCGCTGGCCGCATAATAGACCATTTGCGGCAATAAGCGGCCAATATTGATCGAGTTAGCCGAACTGAGTCCATAGTGTTTTTTTAGCGCCGGATCGGCAAAGGCTGTTTTGACCATGCGCTGGCAATCATCAAAATCCCCATCCACGCGCAGCGCGGTCACCCCCGGCCAGCAGGTCAGTTGCAATTCCTGAAACGGCGAAACCCGGCCCTTGGGATAGAGGATCACCACCTTGGCGGCCCGCGCCCCGGCAAAGGCACAGCCCACCGCGCCGCCGGTATCGCCCGAAGTGGCAACCAGCACTGTTAGCGGATGATCATCATTGGCCAGCCGGTCCATGGCGGCAGCCAGAAAGCGCGCGCCAAAATCCTTGAACGCGGCGGTGGGGCCGTGAAACAGCTCCAGCGCCTGTTTATTGTCATCCAGCATTACCAAAGGGGCCGGAAAATCAAAAACCTTCGCGCACATCTCTTTGAGCGCCGGGGCCAGTACATCACCCTCAAAAAACGGGGTGAGTAGCGTGTTGGCAATGGCGGGCAGATCATTGGCATCGCCAAAATCATCGGGGCTAAAGGAGGGAAAGTCTTGCGGCACATACAGCCCGCCATCGGGGGCCGCGCCCATTAACATGGCCTTGGAAACCGGCAGATCGGGGCTTTGGCCTTTGGTGCTATTGAATTTCATCAGGTCATGATCTCCGCTATGCAGGGCTGCAGTACTGAAACATACACATCCACCGCACAATCGGCCGCGCCAAAGGCATCCTTCATGGCCTTTTTCACCGCATCCAGTTTATGGTTTTCCACCCAGGCAAACACCGAAGGCCCGGAGCCGGAAAGCGAACAGCCCAGCGCGCCATTATCCARCGCCGCYGCCTTGACCGCGCCAAAGRGYGGCACCARAGMGRCCCGTTGTGGCTCTATCAGACCATCGCGCAGGTTTTGTCGGATCATGCCCGGGTCATTCATAAAGCACCCGGCGATAAACCCGCCCACATGGCGCATTTGCGCCACCGCCCTGGGCAGCGCCACGTTGGGGGTCAGGATATTACGCGCATCATCGGTTTTAACCTTCAGATCGGGGTGAAACAGCACACAGGAGATGTTTTCAGGTAAAGGAATGGGAGTGATCTTTTGTGGCATGCCTTCGCCGATCAGCACCAGCCCGCCATAAAGCACCGCCGCCACATTATCAGGGGGGGGCGGGTCGGCCGAGGCGGCTTCGCCGTGCATGGCGCATATGAAAAGATCATCCTGTGAAAGAGGGGTTGGCAAAAGCGCATTCACTGCCAGTGCGGCCGCCACCGCTGAGGCCGCCGAGCCGCCCATGCCAGCGCTCATGGGAATGCCTTTGACAACATCCAGACGCGCGCCAAAATCGGCCCCCGCTTTGTCCAGCACCGCCTGCGCGGCACGAAGGGCCGTATTGCGCATCACCACGTCCGGCAGCGTACAGACCAGACCGCTGACCGCACCAAGGCTGGCGATGGTATCACCGTTCATTTTATGGGCAGAAACTTCATCCCAGGCGGCGCCAAAGGCTAAACCCAGGCAATCAAAACCGGCCGCGACATTTCCAATGCTGGCCGGCGCGCGCGCGCTCACAATATGGTGCGTCACTGATAACCCCTACCCTGCCCGCGCGTTTACGCGCAGGCCGGTTCCGGTGCACGCACGCTTATATTTTCTTCATATTGGCCGCGCAGACGATGAATGTCCAAAAGATCAGCCATCACCGCCTCGGCCGTTGGCCAGCGACCCGCGCCCTTGCCACGTAAAGATAGGTTTTGCCCATTTTGCAGGTTGATGACAAGGCGGTTCTGCTCGCCTTTGGCAGCAGCCAGATAATGATCCTTTTCCAGGGTCTTCAAAGAGACACTGGCCTTAAGCGCGCCTTTGGCATCGCGGCGGATCTCACTGATCTGTCGGATAACCTTGCCTTCCTGGCGGGCCGCATCAATGCTGGCCTGATCAAGGTCGCTGAGACTTTCCAGGCTGATCTGACTGGCGCGCAACGGCATCTCGAAGCCATGACGAGCCATAAGGCACAGTTTTGCCGCCGCATCATCGCCATCCAGATCCGCCGACGGGTCGGCCTCGGCAAAGCCTTTTTCCTGGGCTTCAGATACGGCCTGATCAAACGGGCAGCCTTCGGCAAGGCGATCCAGAATGAAATTCGCCGTGCCGTTTATCACCCCTTGCACCGAAACAATTCCGCCTTCTTCGCGGGCCTGGTCCAGCGCCTCCAGCATGGGGACGCCGCCGCCCACCGCCGCGCTGTAGCGCAGGGCACGCCCGGCGCGGGCAGAGGCCGCATTCAGATTGTCAAAATTGGCGGCCATTACCGCCTTATTGGCCGAAACCACGTCGGCACCGCCAAAAAAGGCGTTCAGGATAAAGGCATCCGCCGCATCCACGCCGCCAATCATTTCCACCACAATATCAGGGCGGGTAGCAAAGACTTCGCTGGCATCGGTGCTGATCAGATGGGCCGGGGCATTGCTGTCACGCTCTTTAGCAGCATCACGAACCAGAATGCCACTGACTTCAAACAGGTCCTGATGACGGTCCAGATGCGCATAAACGCCTTCGCCCACCGTGCCAAAACCAAGTAGCGCCACTTTCAGTTTGCGGGTCTGGGCCGGGGCATGAGAGGAGGTGCTGTTTGGGGCAATACGGGTATCAAAAGCCCGGGCCGAGGCCGCAATTTCCAGCCGCAGATCATGCTTCTGTGCATACTCCAATGCATGACCCTGAATGGAATGACCACAGATCTCACGGGCATCTTCCCAATTGATCTGGCTAAAGCGGCGGGGATTGGGGTCGGTTTTCGGATCGCCGGCATAAAGCCCGTCCACATCCTTGATCAGGCGCACTCGCTTGGCATTAAGCGCCACGCCCAGATAAACGGCACTAAGATCGGTGCCGCCACGGCCCAGTAAAGCCGGTTGGCCGTTTTCCAGAACGCCGCTAAAGCCCGGCACAATCAGCACTTCATGGGCGGCTAGAAGGGCGGCCAGACGATCATGGTTCAACCCGCAAAGCCCGGCATCATCGGGGCTACCTTCGGCGCGAAGATCAATTTCGGCCGGATCCACTGCGCGAGCATCCAGGCCGACACGCTCCAGTGCCAGTGCAAGAAGCGCAGCGGCACGAATTTCACCCAGTCGTAATAACGAAGCTTTACCCGGTGCATTCTCACAGCCGCCAACATCCCTGGCCAGCGTCATTAAGGCGTCCGTTTCCCCGGCAATGGCTGACACCACGGCAATGACCTTTTCGCCGCGCCGCACAAAGCGGTAAATTTCGTGCGCTGCCGAATGCACGGCCTGAGCATCACCCAGAACCGAGCCGCCAAATTTTAGTACCGCGAGGTTTGATGGTAGTGGCTGGTTATTTTTTACTATGGTCGGACGCATTTTTGTTTCTCCAGAAGGTGCGCGCATTAAAAAACCCGCCTGCGGGTTTTGCGGAGCGGGTTTAAAACGATCAATTTTGCAAATACCCTAGATCATTCCAAACCGCCCCGTGTGAGGCCTGTTGTAATAATTGTAATGGTACCGGGCATGGTAGATTGCGGCCGCGCACTGCGTCCGCTGGAAAGATTTAAAGACATTTGGCGCGAAAGGCGCATGGGCTTTATCCTGTCCACAATAGTTCTCCAGCTAACATGACGCCAACTGGTAAACGTTCTCTAAATGCATGGGGTAGGAAAGATCAACCCCCATGCTGCATCCTTTTATATATCTACGCACAAATGTGTCACTTTTGTCACGTCAAATGGCATAAACTTGCACTTTGCAAAAATGCCAATTAGGATAATTCCATCATTTGCCGAAGCGGGCGCGCACTAGGTCATTGTGCCGACGCGCCACAGAACAGCCGATAAGGCCGCCGGTAATGAGAGGGAACGTCCGAAGGATCATTGTCCTTCCAGTGCCATTTGGCAAAAGCCATTTGGTCAAGGCCGTCTGGATCATAGAAAATGCTATGGACCATACGGCCTCAGTTTTCGTGGAGTACTTATGCTTAGGTTTGCCCAAACCAAACGGCGCTCGCCGCCGCGCCGAAATCGTACGGAGCGGATTACCGATTTTGACGAGATATCAGCAACGCTGGATCTGCAGAACCTGCACTCACAGTCCGAACGCTGTGCCGGATGCGGCGTGCCGTTTTGCCAATCAGGCTGTCCATTGGACAATAACATTCCCGACTGGCTCAATTTGGCCGCCGAAGGACAGGAGCGCGCCGCCTGGGTGCTTAGCAATGCCACCAATACCCTGCCAGAGATTTGCGGGCGCATCTGCCCCCAGGACCGTTTATGCGAACAGGCCTGTGTCCCCGGCCAGGCCGGGTTTGGGGCCATAACCATCGGGGCGGTGGAAACCGCCCTTAGCGAACAGGCCTGGCGCGAAGGCTGGATCAGTCCGATCGCCCCGCCGGTCGAGCATAAACGCTCGGTGGCCATTGTTGGCTCTGGCCCGGCCGGGCTGGCCGCTGCGGCCATGTTGCGTGAAAATGGCTTTCAGGTAGAAGTTTTTGAACGCGCTGACAGGCCGGGCGGCCTGCTGACTTACGGCATTCCTTCGTTCAAGCTGGAAAAGCCTGTGGTGCAGCGCCGCACGGACTGGCTGGCGGATAGCGGCGTAAAGTTTCACCTGAATTGTGAGGTCGGGAAGGATATCACCCTGTCTGACCTGCGCCGCCAGCATGATGCCGTACTTTTGGCGGGCGGCGTTTATCAGGCCCGCCAGCTTAGCGTGCCCGGGGCCAGCGAAAACATGATCGTCCCGGCGCTGGATTATCTGATCAGTGCCAACCGTCTGGGCCTTGGCGATCAGGTTGAAGGCTTTACCAGCGGTCGTCTGGATGCCAGCAACAAGAATGTGGTGGTCATTGGCGGCGGCGATACTGCCATGGATTGTGTGCGCACTGCGGTGCGCCAAGGGGCCAAAAAAGTCATCTGCCTTTATCGCCGCGACGAGGAAAACATGCCCGGCTCTCGTAAAGAGTTGCAAAATGCCCGCGAGGAAGGGGTGGAATTTCACATGCTGGCGGCCCCCAAGGCCATTCATGGGGCGGCCGATACCCCCACCGAAATCCGCGCCGTGCGCATGCAATTGGGTGCCCCGCAAAAAGATGGCCGCGCTCTGCCTGAAGAAGTGCCCCAAAGCGCCTTTGCCCTGCCCGCCGATATGGTCATCACGGCGCTGGGTTTTACCCCCGAAGACCTGCCAGCCAAATACGCCGCGCCGGATCTGGAAACCACCCAATGGGGCACATTGTCGATTGGCCGGAATGGTTATGAAACCTCGCTGGCGCGGGTGTATGCCGCCGGGGATTGTGTGCGCGGAGCCTCTTTGGTGGTCTGGGCCATACGTGAGGGCCGCGATGCGGCCATAGAAATAATAGGCGATATTTTACGCAAGGAGCTGGCCGCATGAACATGATCCATACAAACCGGCCCGGCCCTCAGGGCCTTTATGATCCGGCGGACGAACGCGATGGTTGCGGCGTCGGCTTTGTTGCCGCCATTGATGGCAAGCCGCGCCGCGAAGTCGTGGAGGCGGGGATCAGCGCGCTGAAAGCCGTCTGGCACCGGGGCGCCGTGGCCGCCGATGGCAAGACCGGCGATGGTGCCGGAATTATGGTGCAAATCCCCAAGGCGTTTTTTGCCAATATTGTGGCGCGTACTGGGCATGATATGGCAGATGAGCCCTTGTGTGTTGGGATGATTTTTCTACCCCGCACCGATTATGCAGCACAGGAACGCGCCCGGGCCATCGTAGAAACCCAAATTCTGGGGGCCGGGTTTTTACTCTATGGCTGGCGGCGGGTACCGGTGGATGTATCAGCAGTGGGCGATCATGCCAATCTGGTCCGCCCGGAAATTGAACAGGTGTTGTTTTACACCCCTGACATTGAAGACAGGGAAGAGCTGGAACGCACGCTTTATCTGATCCGCCGCCGCATTGAAGCGGCGGTACTGGCGGCCCATATCAGCGATTTTTATGTGTGCAGCTTCAGCGCTCGCACCCTGGTTTATAAAGGCATGTTTCTGGCCGAACAGATTGATGCGTTTTTCCCGGACCTGTGCGATGCACAATTCGTCTCGCCGTTCATCCTGTTTCACCAGCGTTATTCCACCAACACTTTTCCCGAATGGCGCCTCGCCCAGCCACTGCACATGCTGGCCCATAATGGCGAGATCAACACCCTGAAGGGCAATATTAACTGGATGCGCAGCCATGAGACACAAATGGCCTCGGCGGCGTTTGGCGATGCAGGGGACGAAATCAAGCCCGTGATTCAGCCCGGATCATCGGATTCGGCGGCGCTGGATAGCGCTTTTGAAGTGCTGGTACGCGCCGGGCGTTCGGTACCGATGGTCAAATCCCTGCTGATCCCCGAGGCCTGGTCCAAACGCGGTGACACTATGCCGGAAAATGAAAAGGCCATGTACGCCTATTGCAATGCGGTGATGGAGCCATGGGATGGACCGGCGGCTCTGGTGGCCTCGGACGGAAACTGGGTGATTGCCGGGCTGGATCGTTCAGGCTTGCGCCCGCTGCGTTATGCCCTGTCCAATAACGGTCTTCTGGCCATTGGTTCCGAAGCCGGCATGTGCCCGCTAAAAGAAGAAGACATTACCTCCCGTGGCCGGGTGCATCCGGGCCGCATGGTCGGTATTAATCTGGACGAGGGTAAATTTTATTCGGGTGAACCGCTGATTGCCAAACTGGCCAGTGCCCATGACTGGCAAAGCTGGCTGGATAATCTTACCGATCTGGATCCGCTGATTTGTGAGGGGCCGGAAACCCGCCGCTATGATGATGACACCTTGTGTCGCAAGGCCGTAGCCGCCGGCTTTTCGCTGGAAGATGCGCATTTATTGCTTAAACCGGCGGTACTGGAAGCCAAAGAGCCTTTGGGCTCCATGGGCGACGATACGCCGCTGGCAGTGCTTTCAGACCAGTATCGCCCGCTTTATCATTTTTTCCGCCAGAACTTCAGCCAGGTTACCAACCCCCCCATTGACCCCTTGCGAGAAGGCCGGGTAATGGGGCTGATCACCCGGTTTAAAAACCTTGGCAATATTCTGGATAATGAAAACACCCAACCCGGGGTGTTGACACTTTCCTCGCCAGTGCTGACCAATGGGGCCTATGACCGTCTGGTGCGGTATCTCGGCGAAGAAGACGTTACTCACATTGATTGCACCTTTGATGCCCATGCAGAAAATGATGATGGCGAAAGCCTGACCGAAGCGCTCACCCGTATCCGGAGTGAAGCCGCACGAGCCGTGGAAAACGGCTTTGGTCATTTGGTGCTTAGTGATGAAGCGGTCAGTGAAAGTCGCGCTGCCATTCCCATGGCGCTGGCGGTCAGCGGCGTGCATGCACGCCTGACGACCGAGGATTTGCGCTCCTATTGTTCGTTGATCGTGCGCGCCGCCGATGTACTTGATAGCCATGCCTTTGCAGTTCTCATTGGGGCCGGGGCCACCACGGTGAACGCCTATCTGACCCAGGAAATGATCGCCAATGCCCAGGTTTGTGGCACGTTGGGGAAGGTTAATTACCTCACCGCTGTCAAAAATTATAAAACCGCCATAGAAAACGGCCTGTTGAAGATCATGTCCAAAATGGGCATATCGGTGCTCGCCTCCTACCGGGGCGGCTGTAATTTTGAGGCTTTGGGTCTGTCCCGCGCATTGATGGCCGAGTTTTTCCCGGGGGTACCCTCGCGCATTTCCGGTATTGGCCTTTCCGGGCTGGAACGTAAAGTACGCGAACAACATGGGCGCGGCTTTGCCCCCCCCACGATCAGCCTGCCCGTCGGGGGGTTGTATCGGATACGGGCCGGGGCCGAACGCCATGCCTATACCGCTGAAACCATTTCGACCTTGCAAAAGGCCTGTAAAAGCGGATCGGACAGCGACTTTGCCGATTATCTGGATACTGTGGCGGTGCAAAAGCCGGCACAGATCCGCGATCTTCTGGACTTTAGAAAAACCAGTAAGCCGGTTTCCGTAGACAGCGTTGAATCGGTCAACGAGATCCGCAAACGCTTTCTCACCCCGGGCATGTCATTGGGGGCGCTGTCCCCAGAGGCCCACGGAGCGCTGAACATTGCCATGAACCGCATTGGCGCGCGCTCGGTCTCGGGCGAGGGCGGCGAAGACCCGGCACGTTATCAGCCTCTGGCCAGCGGCGATAACGCCAATTCAGCGGTTAAGCAGGTGGCGTCGGGTCGCTTTGGTGTGAATGCACAATATCTGAATGAATGCCGCGAGATCGAGATCAAAGTGGCGCAAGGGGCCAAGCCTGGCGAAGGCGGTCAATTGCCGGGCTTTAAGGTCAATGCCATGATTGCGCGCCTGCGTCACAGCGTTGAGGGCGTAACCCTGATCTCACCGCCGCCGCATCATGATATTTATTCAATAGAAGATCTGGCACAGCTGATTTACGATCTCAAACAGATCAACCCCGATGCCCGGGTGGCGGTCAAGCTGGTAGCAGCTGCCGGGATTGGCCCCATTGCCGCCGGTGTCGCCAAGGCCAAGGCCGATATCATCACCATTTCCGGCCATTGCGGTGGCACCGGGGCCAGCCCCCAAAGCGCCATTAAATACGCCGGAGCCCCGTGGGAAATGGGGCTTGCCGAAGCCAATCAGGTGCTGACCCTGAACGGATTGCGATCCCAGGTGCGTCTGCGCACCGATGGGGGCCTGCGTTCGGGCCGCGATATTGTCATCGCCGCCATGCTGGGAGCCGAAGAGTTTGGTATCGGCACCATGGCGCTGATGGCGCTGGGCTGTTTAATGGTGCGCCAGTGCCACACCAACACCTGCCCGGTCGGCATTTGCACCCAGGATGAACGTCTGCGCGCCATGTATAAGGGCAGCCCGGACGGGGTGGTCAATCTGATGACCTTTCTGGCCCAGGACGTGCGCAAAATTCTGGCCGGTCTTGGAGCAAAAACCCTGAACGAAGTGGTGGGGCGTGCTGATCTGTTGGCGCAGGTCAATCGCGGGGCCACGCATCTGGATGATCTGGATCTTAATCCGCTGCTGTTGCGAGTGGAAACCGGACAGGGTCAAACCCATTGTACGCGGACTACGCGCGTTGCCGTCAGTCCGTCTCTGGACGAGGATGTGATCAAAGATGCTGCGCCGTTTTTCTCACGTAAGGAAAAAATGCATCTGACCTATACAGTGCATAATACCGACCGTTCCATCGGCACACGGCTGTCCTCGATGATTTATCGTAAATGGGGCATGGATGGCCTGTCGCCCGGCCATTTAACGCTGAGCCTTAAAGGCGCGGCGGGGCAGTCTCTGGGCGCGTTTGCCATTAAGGGCCTGCGACTGGAACTGAAGGGCGAAGCCAATGATTATGTAGGCAAGGGCTTATCGGGCGCGCAAATCATTATTCGGCCCTCGGGCATGGCGGCACAGGCCAGCTCGGACAATATCATTATCGGCAATACCTGCTTGTACGGAGCCACGGCGGGTACGCTTTATGCCGCCGGTCAGGCGGGCGAGCGCTTTGCGGTACGCAATTCGGGCGCCGATGCCGTGATAGAGGGCTGCGGTGCCAATGGTTGTGAATATATGACCGGTGGAAATGTGGTGATTCTGGGCCGGGTGGGCCATAATTTTGCCGCCGGAATGAATGGCGGCATGGCCTATGTCTATGATCCACTGGATACACTGGACAAACTGATCAATGCCGACACGGTCTATTGGGCACCGCTGGCCTCGAGCTATTGGGAAGAGGAATGCAAAGCCCTGATCGAGAACCACGCCCGGGAAACCGGTTCAGGCTATGCAGAGGAAATTTTGCGCAAATGGGATACCCGACGCAAAATGATCAAACAGGTCTGCCCCATTGAAATGCTGCAAAGGCTGGATCACCCGCTGGATGACAGCGCCCCGGCCCCGCGCCAGAAAGCCTGAGGGTTTGCGTTAGGCGTAGATTCTTCGCCTTGGGAACCAAATGTCATTACCCGGTTTATCCGGGTAATCCAGTTCTGCATTGATCCTGCCCTGGATTGCCGGGACAAGTCCGGCAATGACAGATCGCCGGTTTATGCCTTCTGCGCCGCCGGACGCTTTATGTCGTGCTTGCGCATATAATGACGGATCTGGTCATAACTGATGCTGAGCGCTCTGGCGGCGCGGCCCTGGTGCCAGCCATGGGCAACAAGCGCGCCTTTGATCAGATTGCGCTCCAGCGCATTGACCTGAGCCGTAAAGGGCATGTTGGCACTGGCGGGGGGCAGGACCGGAACATCAGAGGTGTCCGGGGCATCAGGGCCATTGGAAACGGGCTTTGCCGAGGACCAATGGCGCGCAAACGGATCCAGCACAATTTCGTTGATATGGTCATCCATGTTCCGGGCGGCATGTCGGCTGACGGCTCGCTCCACCGCGTTTTTCAATTCGCGGACATTACCCGGCCATTGATGCTCCATCAGAGAACGCATGGCCTGCATACCAAAGCCGGCAAAGCGTTCCAGCGCCAGCTCGCGCGCCATGTTTTGCCCAAAATGCTGGGCTAGAATGGGAATATCCTCCCAGCGCACCCGCAAAGGCGGCAAATTGATCACCTCAAAGGCCAGTCTGTCCAACAGGTCAGCGCGAAATTTTCCCTCATTGGCCAACGCCGGCAAATCCGCATTAGTGGCCCCCACCACCCGCACATCCGTAACCAGGGTTTTTTCCCCGCCTATGCGCTCAAACTCGCCATACTCCACCACCCGCAGAATTTTTTCCTGCACGCGCAGCGATGCATTGGCGATTTCATCCAGAAAGATGGTGCCCCCGTCCGCCCGCTCAAACCGACCGGCATGGCGGCCCCTGGCCCCGGTAAAAGCCCCGGCCTCGTGGCCAAAAAGCTCTGATTCCAGCAGGTCTTCAGAGAGCGCCGCACAATTGACCTTCACATAATCCCGCGACCAGCGCGTAGAGAGAAAATGCAGCCGCGCGCCGATCAGCTCCTTGCCGGTGCCGCGCTCGCCAATGACCAGTACCGGGCGGTCCACCGGCGCCACCAGCGATACCCGGTCCAGTAGCGCCAGAAACTCGGCGCTTTGCCCGATCAGCGGTGGCAGGGTATCTGAAGAAATCATGTGGAAAACACTAATTTAACTCTGTTATTATCACTAAATTTTTGTTATTTACACCATATTGTTAAACACTGTTCAAGGCAATACATTTATTTTTTCTTTTAATAACAAATAGTTGTGTGATTAACGCCAAACTGGCACGGCCATTGCAATCATAAGGGCAAGCGGGAGCATACCCGGTCGGTCAAAACACACTGAAAGTAGAAAAATGAGCAAATACGATCCCTATGATGACGGTCCCACCAAAGCGGACAAAGCCGCCGAAGACTGGCGCGAAACCAGCTCCCGTTTTTGGCGCTATTTACGCACGCGCCCGGCGGAAACCTGGGGCTTTTTTGTTGCCGGCCTGATTGTTGGCGGCGTGTTTTTCTAGACAGTTTTTGAGGGGCGTTTCCCCCCGATTTTTCAAGGAGTAGTATAATGGGTATTTTTTCGCGGATGGGCGATATCATCAATTCGAACATTAATTCCATGCTGGAGCAGGCCGAAGATCCGGAGAAGATCGCCCGTCTGATCATTCAGGAAATGGAAGACACGCTGATTGAGGTGCGCACCGCTGCGGCCCGCGCCATCGCCGACAAGAAAGATGTTGAACGCAAGCTGGAACGCTTTTCCGCCGCCGAAGCCGATTGGGAAACCAAGGCCGAACTGGCGGTGAGTAAAGGCCGCGAAGATCTGGCCCGCGGTGCGTTGCAGGCCAAGGCCAAGGCGGCACAAATGGTTGAGGTTCTGGAAAAGGAACTGGCCATTGTGGAAGAAGCCATTGCCAAAGCCGATGAGGACATGGGMAAATTACAATCCAAGCTGGATGAAGCCAAGGCCAAGCACAAGGCGCTGGCCGCCCGTCGCCAGTCAGCCGAAACCCGTCTTCGGGTACGCCAGACTGTCTCTGATCACAAGATCGAAGATGCCCTGACCCGCTATGCGGCGGTTGAACGTAAAGTAGACGAGCTGGAAGCCATGGCCGAGAGCTATGATCTGAACGGTGGTAAAAGCCTTGAAGGTCAGTTTATGGATCTGGAAGCCGAAGAAGCGGTGGAAAAGGAACTGGACGCCCTTCGTGAGAAGATCGGCAAGGTAAAAAAGGCTGTTAAAACGGCCGCTGACGCCAGCTAGAGCGTGGATTAGATACACTARAACATTGTAAAGAAAGATAATTTCATGGAATTTTCTGTCGTTGCCATTGTTTTCATTGTCCTGGTCATCATGCCAGCCGTGGTGCTGAGTAATCTGACCAAATTGAAAGAGCAAAAGTCTCTTTCTGCCGATGATGAACACATGCTTGAAGATTTGTGGCGCAGTGCCCGGCGTATGGAAAGACGCATTAACTCGCTGGAAGCCATTTTGGATGCTGAAACCCCAGGCTGGAGGACCAAAGAAGATGAGTAAAGATTTTTCACGCTCCCCCAATCCACACCGCTTGTACCGCAATCGTCGTAACGGCGTCTGGTGCGGGGTTTGTGCCGGGTTGGCCGATTACTTCAATATCGACGTGGTGCTGGTCCGCATCTTGTTTTTCCTGTCATTTYTCATCGCCGGACCGTTCACTTTTATCGCCTACATCGTGGGCTGTATTATCCTGCCGGTACGGGGAGAAAAACCACCGAAGCTGAAACCCGAAGAAGATGACTTCTGGCGCGGTGTGGAGCGTCGCCCCGAAGTGACGTTCTCTAATCTGCGCTATCAGTTTCGTGATCTGGAAGATCGGCTAGCCGATCTGGAGCGCACGGTTACGTCTAAAGAATGGAAACTGCGCCGACAGTTTCGTGATCTGGAAACCTGAAACGTTGTNGCGAGGGAAATTGAGCAATGTTTACCAAACTCGTGGCCATTATCGTACTGGGGATGACACTATCCCTGGCTGGCCCCAATTCATCCACTATGAACACCTCAGAGTCTGAGGCCATGCTGAGCCTGTGCCTGGGCCCGATGACCATCGGCATCGGCGCGCCCCAAAGCGCCCTGGTGAACCTTAGCTTTGATGCGTTTTCTCATGGGGATGGCCATGCGGGCCTGATCCATACCCATATCAGCAACGCTCTGAACCCGTTTAGAACGCATCCTTCAGGCGGCGAACATGTGCAAATACTGCCGCGTCGTCTGAACGCTCTTCCTTAAGGTTTGCCCGTATGGCCGCACTGCCCGGGCGAAGAAACGGATTGGTTGCCTTTTCCAGCCCCAACAGCATTGGCACCGTTGGTTGATGGTTTTCACGAAGGGCTTTGATCTGCAAAATGCGTGACTGTAAATCCGCATTTTGTGGCTCTACCGTTACCGCAAAGCGGGCATTATCCGCCGTGTATTCATGAGCGCAATGGATCAGCATATTATCGGGAAGCGCCTTTAATTTAGACAGGCTGTCCCACATCTGTTCGGGCGTGCCTTCGAACAACCGCCCGCACCCCAGTGCAAACAGCGTATCTCCAACAAAGGCAAGGTTTCCATCATCAAAAACATAACAGATATGCCCGCGAGTATGGCCGGGCGTATCGATTACCCGGGCGCGATGCTCGCCCAGGAAAACCTCATCGCCTTCATCCAGATAGTGATCCGCATTCGGGATCATATCGCGTTCACCGGCCGGCGCATAAACCGCACAGCCGGTTTTTTCGACCAGTTCCGCATTGCCTCCCGCATGATCATAATGATGGTGGGTATTCCAGATCTGGGTCAGCGACCAGCCTTCATCCTTTAGCGCCGCCATAATTGCCTTGGCGTCCGGGGTATCAATACTGGCGGTTTCACCGCTTTGCCGGTCGTGGACCAGATAGCCATAATTATCGCTAAGACAGGGAATTTGCTTGATCATTAGTGAAGACATCGGTTGGATCCTGTAGCTATGATGAAACGATCATAACGTACAGCACGAAAAGACCAAATACACATGCAGCCAAATGTTGCCGATCTGGAAGAATTTTACCGCAGTGCCACCGGGCGTGCGGTACAGGCCATGATCGCCCGGCGTCTGGAGGCGTTGTGGCCAGACCTTGGCGGTCTGGATATTCTGGCACTGGGTTACGGTATTCCGTATTTCAGCGCCTCTGAAAGCACGCCCCGGCGACTGGCGCTGGCCATGCCCGCCCGCCAGGGTGTGGAACAATGGCCTGCCTCAGGCGGAGTTAAATCCCTTCTTGTGGATGATCAGGCGCTGCCCTTTAACGAGGCCAGCTTTGACCGGGTATTGATCATTCATGGTCTGGAAGAATCCCGTGCCCCGGCGGAATTGCTGATGGAGGTTCATCGCATTTTATCTCCCCAGGGACGGGTGGTCAGCGTAGTGCCAAACCGCAGCGGCCTGTGGGCGCACCGTGATGCCAGCCCGTTTGGCCATGGGCGGGCGTTTTCCCGTGGCCAGATGCGCGCGCTGATGCGCGAATGTGGCCTTCAAACCTGCGCCTGGGCCAAGGCGCTTTATGCACCGCCGACCCGCTTCATCACCTCACTGTCTGCGGTACGGGCATGGGAACAGGCTGGTGAACGGCTCTGGCCAGCCTTTGGCGGGGTGATTATGGTGGAGGCCAGTAAACAGGTTCTGGTCCGTCCGCCAACGGCCCGACCTTTGTTAATACCAGCGCTGGGGAATTTAAAATCATGAGTAGCATTGACAAGGCCCGGCCTGATCTGGACATGAGCGAATGGCGCGCCGCCATTGATAAATTCGATGATGAAATTCTCAATCTGATCAAGGGCCGCCTCGCCCTGTCGGAGCAAGTGGGCAAATCCAAAGTGCGTGGCGGTTTGCCCTGGCGTCCGGCGCGCGAGGCGCAATTGTTTGCCCGGCTGGTGGGCCGGGCCAGCTCGACTTTGAGTGCGCAAGCGGTTGAGCGTTTGTGGAGCACCGTCATTGCCCAGAGCCTGCAGGCCCAGGGACCGGCGTTTTTGCTGGTATCGAAATCCCACCCAAAACTGCCCGCCCTGGCGCGCACTTTCTTTGGTCTGCTGCCTCTGGAAATGGTGGAAGATGATGCCACCGCCATTACCCGTTGTCATACCGAAGAGGGGGCCATTGCCATTGTGCCGGCCCCCGGCGAGGAGATAAACTGGTGGGTGGAACTGGCCGATCTGAACAAAGGTTCCGGCCCGGCACCGGCAGTGCTGGCGGCCCTGCCCCGTTTTGCCAGCGATATGCCGCCCGCCGCCTATGCCATCGCCATGGCCCCGCGCGAGCGCTCGGGCAATGACAGCGTCTGGGTGGTGGCAAATGAACTAAAAGACGATATGCCACACGGTAAGGTGCTTGCCCAAAAGGGAGACCAGCGTCTCATAGCCTTTGGTGGAAAAACTGCGCCCGAGCCCCATGAAGGGCTTTGCCAGATTGGCCTTTTTGCCAATCCTCTGGAACAAAACTGACAGGAATATTGGACATGCCTCCCCTTCCACGCCCCGGCCTTTTGGATATCAAACCTTATCGCGGCGGCGTTTCCGATGCGCCGGGGTTTGACGCCCCGATCAAGTTATCCTCCAACGAAAACTGTTTTGGTTGCAGCCCGGCGGCCATGGCGGCCATGCACAATCTGGAGCAGAAGGTTGAACGCTATCCCGATGGCAGCGTGCAATTATTGCGCGAGGCGCTGGCGGCCAAACATGGCCTTGATGTGGAACGGATTGTTTGCGGCTGTGGCTCGGATGAATTGCTGCAACTTTTGGGCAAGGCCTATTTACGGGACGGGGACGAAGTGCTGCTCGCCCAGCATGGCTTTCTCAGCTATAAACTCATCGCCTGGCAAAACGGCGCGGTGCCGGTAACGGCCCCCGAAACCGATATGCGCATCGAGGCGGCGTCGTTTCTGTCCAAGGTCACCAAACGCACCCGCATAGTGTTTCTGGCCAATCCCAATAACCCCACCGGCTATCTGATGCCCGGCGAGGAAGTTCGAAAATTGCATGCGGGCCTGCCCGAAGATATCTTGCTGGTCATTGACGGGGCCTATGCGGAATTTGTCCGTGAGGACGATTATGAAGGCGGCTTTGCGCTGGTCAGTCAGCACAAAAACGTGGTCGCCACGCGCACGTTTTCCAAATCCTATGGGCTGGCGGGCCTTCGCGTTGGCTGGGCCTATTGCCCGGGTGAAGTCGCCGCCGTGCTGAACCGGGTGCGCAGCCCGTTTAACGTCAATGCCATGGCCCAGGCCGCCGCTTTGGCCGCGCTGGATGATGTGGCGTTTTTGCAAACCTGCGTGGATCATGTGGCCAAATGGGCGCCGTGGATTGAGGCACAGATTAATGCGCTGGGCCTGAAGGCCTATCCCAGCGCCGGTAATTTTGTGCTGTTTGGCCTGCAAAGCCCCGAAGYGGCAGACGCACTGGAAAAATTTCTAAACGCGCARGGCCTGATCCTGCGGGGCATGCGCGGCTTTGGCCTGCCGGGATATTTGCGCATGACCGTTGGTACCGAAGATGAAAACAAAGCCGTGATCGCGGCYGTTTCAGCCTTCGTCCAGCAATAATAAYTCTTTGGAGGCGGTATCAATTTGATCCTGCAAAAGACGCATAAAGTCTTTGCGTTTCAGGCCCGGCGCGATGGGCGGCAATATGCGCACCCTGATCACCCCCGGGGTCAGCACCAACCCCCGGGCAGGCCAGTGCAGGCCCGAATTTAACGCTACCGGCACACACGGCACCTCCATTTGGGTATACAGTGCCGCCACACCGGGCTTGAAGGGCAGGGTTTCCCCCGGCTGGCCACGCGTACCTTCGGGATAGATTATAATCTGGCGGCCCTCTTGTGCCAGTTCGCGCGCCTTTCGCAACATTATGCGCAAGGCCGTGGCATGACCGGCGCGATCCACCATCACATTTTTCAATTTCAACGCGTACCAGCCAAATACCGGCAGAAACACCAGCTCTTTTTTAAAAATCAGTGCCGGATCATCGCAATAAAGCCAGGGCCAGAACACATCCACCATGGCCTGATGCTTGCTGGCAATCAGCGCCCCGCCTTTGGGCAGGTTTTCCAGACCTTCAATTTTGATATGCACACCACCAATGGTGCGCAACCCCCAATGCATCAGCCGAATCCACAGCTTGACCACGCCCTTTACCCAAACCCGTGGGCCAGCCAGCAAGGGCAGGCACACCAGACCCATCACCGCCATCAGGCCATACATCCAGGCCATAAAGAGCAAAGATCGCAATACCATCATTTCTTTTGCCCAATCCCCAGAACGGCTTCACGCCCCAAGATCACCACGTATTTCAGATATTCCACCACCATACGGCGCAAGGTGCCCAGCCCCTTATGACGGTCATCCTTGACCGGGAAGGGCACCAATTGGGCGTCCGGCAAAGAGGCGCGCAGCT
Organism: Robiginitomaculum sp.; assembly: GCA_002733485.1. Classification (GTDB taxonomy): domain Bacteria; phylum Pseudomonadota; class Alphaproteobacteria; order Caulobacterales; family Maricaulaceae; genus Robiginitomaculum_B. The sequence goes on along the minus strand of NVVU01000002.1, from coordinate 43,971 downwards.
CTACCAGAGCACGGGGCATATGATAGGTGGAAGTGACCACAATCAAATGCCGGTAATGTCGGGTTTGCGCCCAGGCGGCAATCTCATCAGCATTGCCAAGGGTGTCCCGCGCCCGGTAGCCCAGATCAACACAACACTGCATCGCCCGGGGCGTGAGGTGAAAAATATATTGAATGTCATCACGCTGCACCGTGCTGTGTACACCTGAGATAAGCAGGCGCTTCCCGCGCTTTTTAGCGAGCAAAGCCGCCGCCGCGCGAATACGAGTGCCGCCACCCCCGGTGAGCACTACAATGGCATCGGCCGGTTTCATGGCCTGCACCGTGCGCACCTTGGGCAAGGCGGCAGCAAAGGCGGCAAAGCCCAACAGCAAAGCCAGGGCCACAAGCGCCAGTATCGGGAAGAACAGGCGACGCATTATTCCTGCTCCCGCAAATTGGACAGCACCGTCATTCGCGCTGTTAGCGCCCCCAGAAAAGCCGTCAGCACCGGGGCCAGCACCAAAATGCCAAACCCAGGTATATCAAGACGAAATACCGGCAATAACAGGCCCGCACCGCCCGAAGAGAGCAATTGAGCCGCCCCTACCGCCAGGCCAGCTAATGCTGCGCCCATCAGACCCGCCCGCAGCCCCAAGGCACCAAAACGTCGTTCAAACTGTTCGGCAATATAACGGTCAAACGCCCCGGCAAGGTGCAGCGTGTTGACCACATCGCGTCTTGCCGCCAGGCTGGCCCGGGTGGCAAAGCCGGTAACCGCTACCGATGCGCTAACCAGCAGCGATAAAGAAGCCAGCGAGAAAATTTGTAAAAACCGGGCGGCATTATTCATTTCCGCCGACCAGCGCCGATGATCATCCACTTCGGCACGAATATCTCCGGCACTCAACGCCAGTTGGATGGCGCTTTTGCTGGCCGGGGATTTGGGGTCCAGTTGCAGGCCGATAATTATCGGCAAGGGCAGATCATCGGGAATATTGCCCTTGCCCAGCCAAGGCTCTAGCAGGGCTTTGGCATGGGCACGGTCATAAATCATAACACCTTCAATACCAGGCAAGGACCGCAACAGTTTGGCCGCGCGCTCCACTTTACGATCCTGATCTTTGGCATCCTTGATCTGTACCGTCATGGCGCCATTCAAATCGGCCCGCCAACTGGCTGCCGAAACAAACGCCGCCCGGGTGATCAGGGCGCTGACACAGGCCAGAAAAATAATAATGGCAATCACAAAAAATAACGGCCCATCTTCCCTGGAACGCAAGGGCAGCATGGATGGCGGCGTTGGCTCTGGTACGTTTCTGGTCATGCGCGTGCCCGTTTACGCGGTGCTTTTGGCGGGCTGAGACGGCCTTCATTAATGGTCAGCACCGGCGCACCCGATGCGCGCACCAACTGCAGATCATGGCTGGCGATCAACACGGTGGATCCCAAACGGTTCAGCTCGACAAACAGGCGCATCAGGCGAATGGCCATATCCGGGTCCACATTGCCGGTAGGCTCATCAGCGATCAACAATTCCGGTTTGGCCACAACGGCGCGGGCAATGGCAACACGCTGCTTTTCACCGCCCGACAGCGTGCGCGGGTTTTCATTAATGGCATCCCCAAGCCCGACCCAGGATAATAATTCGACCACATCCTCTTCATAGCTTTCGCGTTTTATGCCTGCGGCCCGCAATGGCAAGGCAATATTTTCAAATACACTAAGGTGCTCCAGCAGACGAAATTCCTGAAACACCACACCGATACGCCGCCGCAAGAGCGATTTTTGATTGCGGGTACATGCGTCCACGTCCTGACCAAACAGACGCATTTGCCCCGCCGAGCAGTGTTGAGCCAGATAAATCAGTTTCAGCAGTGAGGATTTTCCAGCGCCCGAGGGCCCAGTAAGAAAATGAAAAGAACCCGGAGCCAGGTTCAAATTGATGTCGTGCAACACATCTGGCCCATGGCTATATCGCATATACACGTCCTGAATTGCCAGCACCGGCAGGTTGCGATCTGGTTTAGACTCTTGCGACTGGCTGGACTTCAGTGAAAGAATAGGCGACCTCACAGGGATTGGACTAACAGGGACTGATTCGGTTTGCACATGATTATAACGTGTCCAGACTGTTCTACGCACTATAGCGTCACTGCCAAGGCTTTGGGTCAGTCAGGGCGCGAGGTGCGGTGCGCATCCTGTGGACATAAATGGTTCGCTACCCCGGAAGAAGCACAGGATGATCCTGCGCCATCTTCCTCTCAAAGTGAAGAGCCAAGTGAAGCCCCTGCACCGGAAGAGCCACCAGAGACCGAAACGGTCGATGGTTTTGATGCCGTAACCGAAGACGAACCAGACAGCACCAGAGCCGCAGTTGAAAAAGCCCCGGAAGCAGAAATTACGATCCCTGAGGAAAAAGAAGCCCCCGCCCCGGCGCACAAAGCCTATCGAAGCAAGCTGGAAGCCAAGGCAAAGCGCAAGCGCCAGTTGATGATATTGGGAGCATGGGGGGGCGTGGCGACCAGCCTGATTTTAATTGGCGTGCTGGCCATTGTGTTTCGCGACAGTATTGTACGAGCCGTACCTAAAACCGCCGGCACCTTTGCCGCCATTGGCATGCCTGCCGATATTTGGGGGGTTGATCTTCGCAATATCAAAAGTGAAAGGGTGCGCGAAAAGGGTGAAGATATTTTGCGTATTTCCGGTGAAATTTTTAACCCGGGAGATACGCCCAGGCCTGCGCCCCTGGTCCGGATTAGCATGCGCGATGAAACCGATGAGGAGCTTCATGCCTGGACGGTTCCGGCAAGCCTTAAAGAATTGCCTGCCAAAACCAGTGCCGTTTTTAGTACCAGTGTGCGCAATCCGCCGCCGCGCGCCGTCGATCTTCGTTTCACACTGACCGATAAGGCCCTGGGCACGGCGGAGCAAACCTCCTCAAAAGCCACACCCAAAAAAATCAAAAAAAAGCATCAAGCCAAAAAGGCAAGCCATTGAGCCTTTCAGAAGAGGACAGCACTCATCGTACACAATTGGTGATTTTTGATTGCGACGGGGTGCTGGTGGAATCTGAAACCATAACCAATCATGTTTTCGCCCGTCTGATAACCGAGGCCGGCTGGCCAGTTACTTTCGAAGACTGCTGTGCCCAGCTCAAAGGCCTGTCCATGAAGGATTGCGTGGCCAAAATCGAAGCTCAATTGGGCCGCACACTGGAACCGGACTGGCCGGACCTCTATCGCGATGAAAGCTATACGGCCCTGCGCGCGCACGTTCAGGCCATGCCCGGTGCCAAAGAGGCCATCGCCCTGATCCGGGCGGCAGGGCGAAAAATGTGCATTGCCTCCTCCGGGCCAATGGAAAAAATGGAGATTACCCTGGGGAGCACCGGCCTGATGGCGGACTTTGAGGGAATGGTTTTCAACGCCACCATGGTAGCCCATGGCAAACCGGCCCCGGATTTGTTTTTGCACGCGGCCCATGAAATGGGCGTGCCACCACGCGCCGCCATTGTAATTGAGGATTCGCCCGTTGGTGCCCGCGCCGCCCGGGCAGCAAACATGACCTGTCTGGGCTATATTGGCGGCGAATTAAAAGAAGAAAACGGCCTGGCTCGCGAAGGCGCGATCCTGATTGAGGATTTATGCGAGGTGGCGCACCATTTATAAGATCAGTCAAAAAAAAGCCGGGTCCACACGAAGTGACCCGGCTTTATAAGTCCTCGCGAATGCCTCTCAAAGGGGGGAGGGAGAGGCCTGCGGTAACCGTCTCGAACGAAAAAAGAGGTCCGGGGAAACGGTAAAGCCACAAAAGCGGCTTCGAGTTGTATATAGGAAAGCGGGGTACAGATTAAAAGTGTCCTAATGCCGCACCTGCTATGCATTTTTGCATAGCAAATTCACCAACCCGGCCACAAGGTAGGTACCTGCTCATGCCGAAAACGGTTCCCTACCAACCCGATCCACACTTTGAAGGCCTTGGTGGCGGTTTTTCCGACCCGGTACGGGCCACCGATTTTCCGCAAACCATATTGCGATATCGTAATCAAGCGGCAGCAAGGCAAGTGGGCCTGCATGATCTGGATGAGGCACAATGGATCGCACATTTTGGTCGCTTTGCCACCTTGCCCGACAATCAGAAACAGCCWTTGGCCATGCGKTATCAYGGYCATCAGTTTCGCCARTACAACCCCGATCTKGGCGATGGRCGYGGGTTTTTGTTYGCRCAAATGCGYGATCASCAGRGYCGCCTGATGGATTTGGGCACCAAGGGCAGTGGTCGCACCCCCTGGTCACGGGGCGGCGATGGACGGTTGACCTTAAAAGGCGCCGTGCGCGAAGTGCTGGCGGCGCAAATGCTGGAGGCATTGGGCGTGCCCACCTCACGGGTGTTCAGTGTTATTGAAACCGGCGAAAGCCTTATGCGCGGCGATGAGCCTTCGCCGACGCGTAGCGCCGTTATGGTGCGCCTGTCTCATTCCCATATCCGTTTTGGTAGTTTCCAGCGTCTGGCCGCTTTGGGTCAAAGGGATAATATGAAAATTCTGCTGGATCATAGTCTTGAGCATTATATGCCGGATCTGTTGGTTCATGAGGAGGACCAGCGCCCGGCGGCTTTTTTGCAAAGAGTGGCCACATTAAGCGCGCATTTATGCGCCCGCTGGATCGCCGCCGGGTTTGTGCACGGAGTGTTGAACACCGACAATATGAATATTAATGGCGAAAGCTTTGATTATGGACCGTGGCGGTTTTTGCCCCATTACGAGCCGGGCTTTACCGCCGCCTATTTTGACCACCAAAGCCTGTATGCCTTTGGCCGTCAGGGCGAAGCGGTGGGCTGGAATCTGGCACGCCTTGGCGAAGCCCTGAGCCTGCTGGCCCCGGTGGACGCGCTGCAAGAGGCCCACAAGACCTTTGCCAACGCGTATGCCAAGGCCCTGCCCGAGGCCTTTTTACGCCGGTTGGGCCTGCGCCCGGGCGCGCAAACCCAAAATCAGCATTTTTTGCGTACGCTTTTGGCCGCTTTAAAAGAAACCCGGGTGCCTTTTGAGGGCTTTTTCTTTGACTGGTTTGGCGGCGATGAAGGCAGAGCGATGACGCGGCCTCGCCTTGGGTTTTATCAAAACCCTGCCTTTGCCACTTTTCGGGATGAAATTAAAACCTTTACGCCCGCCCATCCTGATCACTTGAAACATCCCTATTTTGCCAAAGAAGACCCCTTCACACTGGTGATAGAAGAGGTGGAGACCATTTGGGATGCCATTGCCACGGATGATGACTGGGGTGTGTTTGAGGCGGCCCTTGCCACCATAACCGATGTCTCCAATGCCTATGGTTTAAGTCATTCATCCATATGAACGGCCCCTTCAGGTGTGTTTCAGATTGAATATTCCACACTGTGCCCAAGCTGGGACAAAAAGGAGTTCAAAATGAACACGCAATTGAGAAAATCAAGCTCGGGAAAAACCATGGTCCTGCTGGCAGCCTTTGGCATGGCAGGTATGGCCGTGGCGGCCCCGGCATTGGCCCACGGCAATCGTAATCGGCCAGCCCCGGTATATAACAATAACGATCACGATGCTGATGACGGGTATGTTAACAAGCGCGCTCACCGTAATCGTAATATGTATAATAACCGCAATAACAACCGTTATATGTACAGCCCCCGGCAGCAATACCCCTGGCTAAACCGCATTAACCAGTACGGCGTACGCGGTAAAATTATCAAATGGGGTCGTGGCCCGCTGGCAGGTTGTTTTCGGGTTAAACGCACAGGCCGTTTTCAAGGCGATTCGGCCATTGTGACCGTGCGCTATTGCCAGGATGGTTACGGCAAGGCCCGCTTTGTCCGTGGCACCAAACGACTGGTGCGGTATCTTAATTATTACCGSCCWACCAGTGGCTATGGCCATYACCAACCCATGCGGCGTTACTAAGCTGAGCACAGAAGCGCCTTACAGCCCCACGCCCTGAAACGGCGTGGGGCTGTCGTCATGACGTCAATGTATTCAACTTTCTGGCTGAMTGGCCAGCTCTTTGGCCAAACGCCGTGAAAACTTGTCAAAGGCCCGGCGGGCATCATACCAGGTGGTTACACCAGAACTAAACTGATCAAGCTGGCTGGAAAAATAACGGTAATGCATCTTTCCAAGATCAGATCCATCAGCGCCAATCAGATGCGCTTCGATTTCAGCGCCCCCCAAACCAAAAGAAACAAGGTTCAATCCAATACGTTYSGACATTTCGTGCATMGTAGGTCGATTAGGAGTAATGTCGACAAGGATTAATTCCAGCCGCGCACCGGAATCGCTCATCAAATTGCTACTGCCAAGACGATCCGTGACTCTCTTGATAAGTGCCTTTTTCAGATATTCTATATCATTTGAATCCCATCGTATTTTTTCGTTTTTAATTTTCTCGCTAGCCGATGCCGTAATGGTGGACACCTTCACATCGGGTGCTGAAATTGTCGTACTGAACTTATAATCTGCCGCTCGCACAGGGCTGATCGCAAGGGCGCTCAGTGCAAAACCTGCAACAATAAATGTCATAATGCGCATGGCGATGACTCCTTGTTCTATCTCAGGCCCCAACCACCACAGAGATTATACCACATTTATTCAAAAATTGGCAGATACTTACACGTCTCAAACCGTTATCAGCAATTCCACGCTTTGATGCTGTTGCACAATCTGCATTTGGTGTAAGTGCGGCCCATCACACTGATAGATTCGGAGGCCCCCATGCCCATCCCCCGCACTGCGCCCGATCTGGTTCCGGTTCGCCGCGCTTTGCTGTCTGTTTCAGATAAAACCGGTTTGCTGGAAATTGCCCAATCCCTGTGTGATGCCGGGGTGGAGTTGATCTCCACTGGCGGCACCGCTAAGGCCATAAAAGACCATGGTTTGCCGGTTCGGGATGTGTCTGATCTGACAGGCTTTGCCGAAATGATGGATGGGCGGGTTAAAACCCTGCACCCGGCGGTGCATGGCGGCTTGCTGGCCTTGCGCGATGATGAGGCCCACATGCAGGCGGCCAGTGATCACAACATCGCCATGATCGATCTGGTCTATATCAATCTCTATCCGTTTGAACGCACAGTGGATGCCGGATCAGATTTTGAAACCTGTGTGGAAAATATAGATATTGGCGGCCCGGCCATGTTGCGCGCCGCCGCCAAAAACTATGGCTGGGTCTGTTGTTGTACCCAAGGGTCAGACGTGCTGTCGGTGCTGTCAGARATGAAAGCGCATGRGGGAAAAACCCCYTTGTCYTTACGCMAAYRCCTTAGCGCCGCCGCTTATGCCCGCACCGCTGCCTATGATGCCGCCATTGCCAATTGGTATGCAGGACAGGTCGAAGATGTTTYCCCAGAACACCTGACCCCAACCGGCAACTTGAAACAAACCTTGCGCTATGGCGAAAACCCGCACCAAAGCGCCGCTTTTTACAGCGCCTCTCCTGCCAGGCCCGGCATTGCCAGCGCCAGCCAGCTACAGGGCAAGGCGCTCAGCTATAACAATCTGAACGATACCGATGCGGCCTTTGAGCTGGTCTGTGAGTTTAACGCCGACACCCACGCCGCCATCGCCATTATCAAACACGCCAACCCGTGCGGCGTGGCCATCGCCGATGACAGCCTGGAGGCCTATGACAGAGCGCTGTCCTGTGACAGCGTTTCGGCCTTTGGCGGCATTGTCGCTCATAACCGCACGATCAAGGCGGCGCTGGCCAGTCGCATTATAAAGGTCTTTACCGAAGTGGTGATTGCCCCCGATGCCGATGCTGAGGCGTTGGCCGTATTTGCCACCAAACCCAATTTGCGCGTTTTGTTGACTGGCGCTCTGGCCGATCCGGGGGCCTCGGGGCGCACCTTTAAAAGCGTGGCCGGGGGCATTTTGACGCAGGACCGTGATCATGGACGCATCACCAAAAAAGACATGCTCACGGTGACCAAAAATGTGCCCGATGAACAACAGAGGGATGACCTTCTGTTTGCCTGGCGGGTAGCCAAACATGTAAAATCCAACACCATTGTTTATGCCAAAAACGGGGCCACTGTGGGCATTGGGGCCGGACAGATGAGCCGCGTGGATGCCGCCCGCATTGCTGCGCTGAAAGCCGAAGACGCCGCGCAAAAGGCAGGCCAGAGTGAGCCGGCCACCATTGGCTGTGTCGCTGCATCGGATGCGTTTTTCCCCTTTGCTGATGGCTTATTGCAAGCGGCCTCGGCCGGGGCCGTGGCAGTAATCCAGCCAGGCGGATCCATACGGGATGATGAGGTTATTGCCGCCGCTGATGAGGCCGGTCTAGCCATGGTATTTACCGGCATGCGCCATTTTCGCCATTAAAGGCAAAGGTTACTGGGCGGCCTTTTTTGTAGAGGCAATGACGTCGTCTTCATCTTCCACATAGTTCAGAATTTCGCCGGGCTGGCATTGCAGCTCCCGGCACAGAGCCTCCAGTGTGGAAAAGCGCACCGCCTTGGCTTTGCCAGTTTTCAGGATCGACAAATTGGCCATGGTCACACCGACCCGGTCGCACAATTCTGTCAATGACATGCGCCTGTCCAGCAGCACCCGGTCCAATGTCACACGAATTGCCATCTATGTCCTTAAATCGTCAGTTTTTGTTCATCGCGCAGGCGGGCGCCTTCGCGAAAGACTTCGGCCAGCACCACCAGCACCGCTACGGCCAGCCATAAAGCGCCATTCAGGCTCAGGCCACCATGCAAACCCGTTGTATTTGTGGTGTGACCAAAAACATTCAGTGTCAGCACAGCGCCACTGGTCACCACCATCCGCAATAATTCATAAGCAACCAGCGTCATCCAGATCACCCTTAAATGCACAGCGTTTTCCGGCACAAACGGATCACCCTCGATCAGGGTTGCAAAAATGCGGCGCAGACGCATCACCACCACCAGAGCCACCAGAAGGCTGATGATGAAAATCAGCATGCCCGGCCAAAGCACCACGCCGGGCGGCGGCGAAGTTACCCAGGAAAGATCCACATACGCATCGATAATATAAGCAGGAATGCCCACCAATATCATGACCGCCAGCAGGGCAATAAGAACCCATCTGGCAATATCAAGACTGGCACTTAAAAAACTGGCGAATGATTTTCGACCCAGGGTCTTCATCCTCGCGCGCTTCCTTTTTTCCTGTTCGCAGTTATCACCCGATCACCATCGGCGGGTTGCCTGCGAACCCAAATCATATCTACCTGTTATTCGATAAACCCATATCGAGTTTCAATCAAGAAAAAGCGTGTATTTAAGGTGACAAGGCCCCTGCACAAGCGCTTGTCAAAACGCTAAACCTTGCCGACAGGAGAAGTCCATGGCCATCAATACGCTCGTCATCGCCAGCCATAATGCTGGCAAGGTTAAGGAAATCGCTGCCCTGTTGGCACCCTTTTCCTTTGAGGTGATCAGCGCCTCCGCCTTAAATATCATCGAGCCGGAAGAAACTGGCAGCACCTTTGCCCAAAATGCGGTGCTAAAGGCGGAACATTGCCGCGATGCCTCCGGCCATGCGGCGCTGGCTGATGATTCGGGACTTGAGGTGACGGCCCTGAACGGCGATCCCGGCCTTTATTCGGCGCGCTGGGCCGGGCCGGATCATGATTTTGCCATGGCCATGCAGCGTATTGAAGATGAGCTGAACGCCACCGCAAAAGGGGAAATTGTGGATCGGCGCGCCAATTTCATCTGCGCACTGGCACTGGCTATACCCGGTGAAAAAACACAAGTTTTTGAAGGCCGCATTGATGGAGCCCTGGTCTGGCCAATGCGGGGAACACGCGGTTTTGGCTATGATCCGGTATTTCAACCCCTGGGGTTTGAGGAAACCTTTGGGCAAATGGACCAGACGAAAAAACATGCCATGAGCCATCGAGCATCAGCGTTTGAAAAACTATTGGCGGCCAAGCCGTGGGCCTGAATGCCACCCCTTTTGGGCTGTATGTACACTGGCCCTATTGCACGCGCTTGTGCCCTTATTGTGATTTCAATATTTATCGTAACCGCAATGGCGATCATGATGACCTTTTACACGCCATTCTAGGCGATATTGAAGGCCATGGCAGACGCATCACCGCGCCGGGGCCATTGCAGAGCCTGTCGTTTGGCGGCGGCACACCATCCCTGATGCGTCCCGAACAGATCGCCGCCGTGATCAAGGCGGCAGAGCGGGTGTTTGGCTTTGTTGATAACCCGGAAATTTCACTGGAGGCCAATCCCGATGCGCTAAGCGAGGATCGTTGTCAGGGTTTTGCCAGCGCCGGGATCAATCGCCTGTCCATCGGGGTGCAATCCCTTGATGATCAGGAACTGAAATTTCTGGGCCGGGATCACAGCGCCGAGGAGGCGCGAAACGCTATCAAGGCGGCGCGAAACGCCGGCATGCGGATCAGCGCTGATTTTATTTATGATCTGCCGGACCAAAGCGAAACGATCTGGGGCCAGCGACTTGAGGCCGCTTTGGAACTGGATCTGGAGCATTATTCCTTTTATGCCCTGACCATAGAGCCAGGCACCGCCTTTGGCGTGCAGGTCAAAAAGGGCCGCATGGTGCCTGCGCCAGAAGAGCGCTCCGCCGCGTTATACGATCTGACACAGGAGCATACCAAGGCGGCGGGCGTGGGTGCCTATGAGGTATCCAACCATGCGCGCAACATCGCCGGGCAATCGCGCCATAATCTGATTTACTGGCAAAGCGGTGACTGGATTGGCGTCGGACCGGGGGCTCATGGCCGCGCCACCATTAATGGACAGCGTATGGAGCTGGTGGCAGCAAGGCACCCGGGCGATTATAACGCCACCGTTCAAACTAGGGGTTGGGGCATTGCCACCAAGGATACCCTTAGCCCGAAGGAAATTGTCATGGAAGCGTTTTCCATGGGGTTGAGGCTTCGTGCCGGGCTGGACCTGGCACGCCTGCAGAAGCGCACCGGCTTTGCGGTGCCCAAACACAATCTGCAGAACCTGATTAATGATGGCTGGCTGGAAGTGGACCAATCCATGCTGCGCGTGCAACCCAAGGGCTGGGCCCTGATAGACCGGCTGGTGCTGGAATTATTGACTTAGCAGTGCGCCAGGCAAGGCCGCTTCCTCGCCATCATTAAGCGGTAAATCAAACTGTTCCGGCGCTGGTTCAATTTCACGAAACTTTCCCTGACGCAGCTCAAATACGCTGAGCGCACGCTCGACCAACCCGTTTTGGTCAAAGCGGAACAACCCGTCTGCGCCGCGAAAACCGCCGGGGTTTTCTATCTTCACCCGATCAATATAAGTCCCGGTTTGGCCTTTGCTTATGCTGGGCACCACTACCAGAACCCCGTCATGGGCCAGGCTGGCCAGACGGCTGGGTTTTTCGGCAAAATTACGCTCATAATTTTGCGCAAAACTGGCACTGTCTTTGGCATTGGGGGCCGGGAACCAGCCGCCAAACAACGCCGGTTCATGCAACAGATCTTCATCATTCCACAAGCTGGTACCGATAAAGCGGGTGATTTTCGGATCAACGCCATTGATAGGCAATAACGGGGCCAGTGAGCGTAGACGAATACCGCTTTCGGGCAGCATGATGGCCTGATAGGGCAGAGAAAATTCAAATGCCGGGTCCAGACCCGGATCACCAATGCCGCCTTCTTTTGTCCAGAGGGCAATGGCGGCATTGCGTTCGTCAACATGGGCAATCTGACGCGCCGGTGCTGCCATGCTCTGAGATTCGCGGCCATAACGGGCAATATCGGTAATATAAAGTCCCGTATTGGCGCTCTGGCTAAAGAGCGCCTCTTCAATGCGATCGCCATAGCCATTATCCGGTCTGAGCAGCGCCAGTGCATGGATGGATTTATCTTCCACGACCGTTTCCGCATCGGGACGCAACATGGCCAACGCCTCAAAGGTTTTCTGGTTGCGCCTGGTGATAAAATCCAGCATGCGGGCCACATCGGCCTCGGGTAAAAAGCTGAGCAGATAAACTCCTTCACCGGCAACACTGCGATCAGTGGAAAAGGCAATCATCGGAATATTGGCACTGGCCGCCGCTGGTGAAACCGCCGAAACCGCACCGCCCAAGACCGGCCCAAGAATAATAGCGGCCCCATCCTTGATCACTGCCTGAGCGGCACTTTGCGCACCGGCCTCCGTACCAGCCGTGTCTTTTGGCAGCAGGACCAGACGCGGATCAGCCGTCTCAAAAAGCGCCATTTGCGCGGCGCTTAGCATAGAGCGGGCTTCCTTGCGCAAGGCGGCGCTTTGGGCGCTAAAGGGCAAAAGCAGGCCAATGCGGACCAGATCTCGCCCCTCCATATGGGGCGGTACCAGACCATTTGGCCCCAGATTTTCTTCCATAGGCCCCTGAGGCTGAGGCATAAAGTCCGGCCCTGGGGCAGGGACAGGTGCAGGACGAGGCGCAGGGGTCACAATGGGGCCTGACGCGGGGCCAGTGCTTTCACAGGCGGTCAATGCAAAAGCAGCGATCAGAAGGATCGCGCCCCCCCTTCCAACACGGCAAAAATCAGTCCACACTCTCATACTCATGACCTCTGTCCCCAACATACCCGGTGAACCTACTGATCAGGCCACCTTGCCGCAAGGCACCATTGCGCCCAGCCCAAAAGACATTGCACCGGGACTTTATCTGGTGGCGACACCCATTGGCAATCTGCGCGACATTACCTTACGGGCGCTGGATGTATTGGCCGGGGCCGATCGGGTGCTGGCCGAAGACACTCGCATGAGCCGCCGCCTGTTTGATGCCTATGGGTTGCGCCCAAAATGCGAGGCCTATCACGAACACAATGCCGGCCGGCGTCGCGACAGCGTGCTGGTCGCCCTGGAACAAGGTGCCAAGATTGCGCTGATCAGTGATGCGGGCACGCCGCTGATCTCTGATCCGGGCTATAAACTGGTGCGCGAAGCCGCAGCGCGCGGCGTGGCGGTTTATGCCATTCCGGGCCCCAGCGCGATGCTGGCGGCGCTGACCGTATCGGGGCTGCCCACGGACAAATTTCTGTTTGCCGGGTTTTTACCGCCGCGCCAGAGCGCCCGCCGGCGGGCATTGGAGGCGTTAAAGCCCACCCCCGCCAGCCTGGTGTTTTATGAAACCGCCAAACGGGTTCTGGCGGTACTGGACGACATGAACGCGGTGTTGGGACCGCGCCCGGCGGTACTGGCCCGGGAGCTGACCAAACGTTTTGAAACCCTTTATCGCGCCCCGCTGGACCAATTGGGATCACAGATACCAGAGGCAGAATTGCGCGGCGAAATGGTGCTGGTCATCGGGCCGCCGGATGATGAAGGGCAATGGGATGAAGCGCAAATCGATACTGCCCTGACCGAGGCCATGACCCACCAGAGCCTGAAAGGCGCGGTGGACGAAATCAGCAAAATGTGTGGCCAGCCCCGCCGTCTGGTTTATCGCCGCGCCCTGGATATACAAAAACAATCATGATGCCGCGTTCCCGCAAAGCCCGCCGTCGTGCCTATTGGCGCGGTTTGTGGGGTGAGCGTATGGCGGCACTAATGCTGATCCTGAAGGGCTATCGGATTGTGCAATTTCGCGCCCGCACCGGCATGGGTGAGATTGATATTGTTGCGCAAAGGGGCCGGGTCTTGGTCTTTGCCGAAGTCAAAAGCCGCAAAAATGGCGCCACTACCGAGGCGGTTCATCCGGCACAGGCCGCCCGGCTGGTGCGGGCCGGCAATGCATTTTTGGCCAAAAAACCCCATTTTGCCAACTTTGATATTCGTTTTGACGTTATCCTCACCGGTGGGTTTTTCTGGCCACGGCATATCAAATCGGCATGGATAGCGGACAGCGATCATAAAACTGCTGTATTCTAGGTGTTGATTCGGATTGTCACGCGCTGGAGGTTTCTATGAGCTATATACGCAATGTTGTGCTGCTGGCTTTGATGGCGGGTCTGGCTGGATGTGTGGTCAGCACCGTGACCGGTGCGACCAGCAAGGAACGATCCGTGGGACGCAGCATTGATGATACCAGCGCGGGGATCGCCATTGGCGCGCGTATACGCCGCTATCCCGATGGGGATTTGTCGGGGGTGCGTATTGCCGTTGAAGACGGGTTGGTTTTATTGTCAGGCAATGTGCCGGAACCACAATTACGTCTTGAAGCGGAACGCATTGCCTGGTCCGCACCCAAGGTCGTCAAAGTAGCCAATGAGATCGAGGTTACGGGAAAGCGTGGATTTTTTGGCAATGCCAAGGATCGCTGGATCACCACCCAGGTACGCTCGCGCATTCTGGCCGACAAGTCGGTGCGAAGCGTCAATATCAATATTGAAACTCGCAATAAGGTGGTTTTTCTTCTCGGCCTTGTTCGCACCGAAGGCGAGATCAAGCGGGCCACCGGCCATGCCAGTCTGGTCCCCGGCGTACAAAAAGTGGTCAGTTATCTGACCGTGGCCAGGCGCTATCAAAATGTGCCGGAAGTACAAAATTAAATCCGGAACCTTTGGAGAGACAGGAATGGCCACACGGTTGATTTTTCTTATTCTGGGAGTGCTGGCCATTACCGGTCATGCCCATGGCGCTCCTTTTGACCCCGAAGCCGCCACCCGTGCCTATCTGGATACCGTTGCCGGCGAAGCCAGGGCCCGGTCGGATGCTTATTTCACCGGGGGCTACTGGCTGCAATTAGTGGATGTTCTGGTGGCCATCATCATCGCCTGGGCTTTATTGCAAAGCGGCTTTGCCCGTAAAATCCGGGATCGCCTGGGCAATGCACTGCGTTGGCGCTGGGCCGTGGTGGTTGGATTTTTTGCGATCTATACGCTGGTGGTTTTTGTACTGGAATTTCCACTCGGTTTTTATGAAAACTTCCTGCGCGAGCATGCTTATGAACTTTCCAATCAGAGCTTTATGGACTGGTTTGGCGAAAGCCTGAAAAGCCTGCTGATCGGCGTTCTTTTTGGCGCCCCCTTTGCCGCCCTTTTTTATGCCATTTTACGCCGGGCACCACGCACCTGGTGGGTATGGGGCACCGGGCTTAGCATTTTGTTTCTGGCGTTGGCACTCTTTATTGCCCCGGTGTTCATCTCGCCCCTGTTTAATGACTATACCCCGATGAAAGATGGCCCGTTAAAACAACGCATACTGGCCATAGCCGATGCCAATGGGGTACCTGCCGATAACATTTATGTTTTTGACACTTCGCGGCAATCAGGGCGCATTACCGCCAATGTCTCCGGTCTTTTTGGCACCACGCGCATTTCCCTTGGCGATAATCTACTGAGCGAGGCCACGGACAAGGAGGTCGAAGCAGTGATGGGCCACGAGATGGGTCATTATGTTCTGGGGCACAGCTTCTCGCTGATGATCAGTTTTGGGCTGACATTGATGGGTGGTTTTGCCTTTGTGCATTTCATCTATCCGGTGGTCGTGCGCCGATGGGGCAAGGGTTGGGGTGTTGAAGGTATTGATGATATTGGCGGCCTGCCGCTCATTATGGCGTTGATGTCGGTCTATTTCCTTCTGGCCACACCGCTGACCAATACCATTGTGCGCACCCATGAGGCTCAGGCCGATATTTTCGGGCTCGATGCGGCGCGCGCCCCCGATGGTTTTGCCGCCATTGCCATGAAGCTGGCCAGTTATCGCAAGCTGGAGCCGGGAAAAATGGAAGAAATTATCTTTTACGACCACCCATCGGGCCGGGCGCGGGTGGCCATGTCCATGCGCTGGAAAGCGGCGCAATTGCGCATGGGTGCCAAAGATCTGGACCCGGCCATGGCCCCCCTGGCCGCCAAGATCACGGATAAGTAATTTCCCCACCTTGCGGGGACCCGCTGGCAACCTTAAATCTGAGTGCCCGCAGGCGATGGCCTGATGTGTTTGCCTGATATGTGTTTTAAAGGAATAAAAAATGGCCAGTACCTTGCGTGTTGCCGTGCAGATGGACCCCATTGCCGGTGTGGATATTGATGGCGATACCAGCTTTGCCATGATCGAAGCGGCGCAAGTACGCGGCGCGCAGGTCTGGACCTATGGACCCGCAGACCTCAGCTATGATGAAGGGCGCATTTTCGCCCGGGCGCGCCCGGTTACGGTGCGCCGCGAGCACGGCAATCATGCTCAGGAAGGCGATCCGGTAGAGCTGGATTTACGCACTGATGTTGATGTGGTGCTGATGCGTCAGGATCCGCCCTTTGACATGGCCTATATCACGGCAGCGCATTTATTAGAGCTGATTAGCGATGATACCCTGGTGGTGAATGACCCTGAATGGGTGCGCTCCTCACCGGAAAAACTGTTTCCGCTTCTTTATGCCGACCTGATGCCCCCCACCTTGATCAGCCGCGACGAGGCAGCGATCAGCGCCTTTCGGACACGCCACAAGGACATCATCATCAAGCCGTTATACGGCAATGGCGGGGCCGGGATTTTCTTACTGCGACAGAGCGACAGCAATTACTCATCATTGCTGGAAATGTTTTTTGCCATTAATCGCGAGCCGGTGATGGCGCAGGCTTTTCTGCCCGAGGTTGCGGACGGGGATAAACGCATCCTGCTCGTCGATGGCGAACTGGTCGGCGGGTTCAACCGAGTGCCGCAAAAGGGCCAGACCCGGTCCAATATGCATGTGGGCGGCGAGGCCAGACCTGTGGAACTGAGCGCGCGGGATCGCGAGATTTGCGCCGCCATCGGGCCGGAGTTGAAACGAAGGGGGCTGCTCTTTGTCGGCATTGATGTAATCGGCCAGTATATGACCGAGATCAACGTCACTTCGCCCACCGGCGTGCAGGAATTAAAACGCTTTACCGGCGTGGATACGTGTGCGCCCTTTTGGGATGCCATCGAGCGCCGCCTGAAAGCGCGCACCTAAGACGGGCCGGAACCCACCACGCCCTCAACGGTGATAACCCCGGCGCGTTTAAAGGTCAGCGTCAGGGTGAGCTTATCCCCCGCCTTGACCCCATCTTGGATGCCAAACACCATTAGATGTCGTCCGCCGGGCGTGTAGGTCACCGTGCCATGGGCCGGAATGGCCACGGCGTCTTCACGGCGCATGCTCATCACATCATCTTTCATTTCGCTGATATGCATTTGCACCTCATCTGCCAGCGGTGAAGAGGCTGACAGCAGCGTATCTGCCCCCCCTTCATTCTGGATAACCAGATAGGCCGCACTGGTATCGCGACTGCCGGGCGGCGGCCGCATCCACGCGCTTTTCAGGGTGATTTTAGGTGCTGACGTTTCCGCCCCCTGTCCACAGGAGGCAAGGGCCATACTCGCCCCGGCAAGTGACAGTAAATGGCGTCGGTTTAATATAATCATCAGTCGCGTTCCATCAGAAACCAGCTAAAATCATCCATGGGGGAATTGGGATCGCGATGATAGGCAAAGCCATAATCCCGTAAAGAAAATTCCGGATGGGCATCCATAAACTCGCCGGCAAAATCGCGCTTGAACAATCGGTCCGTATGGCCGCGATAGCCAATTTCCACCGGGGTCGGATTATAATATTCGCATATCACCGCATAGCGCCGGGTGCCCCCGGCAATTTGCCCATAGGCCCGGGGCAATTCATCAGGGTTGATGTGGATCAGTACAGTGCAGGTAAAGGAAAGATCGCTTTTTTCCGCCGGGGCCGTATCCAATAATGAGCCTTCGTGAACATCAACATAGCCCAGCGCCGCCAGTTCCGCCGCCGCCCTGGCATTGATTTCTACGCCGTGCAGATTTGCCCGTGGAACGAGAGCATGCAGGGCCTGAAGGTTCAGGCCGATATTGGCCCCAAATTCGGTAACGCTTTTTATGGGCCCGCACGAGCGAAGGATATTGCCCCACAGGAAAAGCCGCGCCGCCTGGACCGCTTCACCGCGACAGCGCTCTACATATTCATCACCAAAATCGCCGCGCCAGAACTGCTCCTGCTCGGTTTCCTTGCCCATAGGTGTTCTCCCAAACGAATCATCCGAGCTTAGGTCATGAAAAGAGAGTGGTCATCACTCTAATCTCCAAACACCGGATCTTTGTATTTGTGCAGGTTTTCCAGCTCCTTGGACCTTTCCATCAGTATGCCCGGCGCGCCGGTGGTGCTGATGGTGGCCATGGGATCGCGGATCATCAGCGACACATCAGCAGGGGCGCGCAATTTGGGCGAACCGGCGGCAATATAGAGCATTTTATCAGCCTTTTGCGCGATTCGCTTTATCTCATCCCCATGGCCCTGTACGAGATTCACCACTTTATTATCGCAATTCCTGTCTGGATTTTTTTTATCTGTCTTGGTACAGCCAAGACTTTGCAATACCGAACCCAATGCCCCTGTTTGGCGGTTTTCCCTTTGCGGCACAAAAAGCACCACGGCACCGCCTGCATTCCTCTTTAGTGGCTCCTGATCAATTTTTTTCTTTTTTGGGATGGACGCTGAGGGAGCCTGTTTTACAGGTTCACCCTTTTGTGGCGGGGTGGCTGGCGGTTCTTTTTCTTCGGCAGGTTCAGGTTCGACCTCTTTCTTGGGTGGCGGCGGTAAAACCAGCGTAACCAGAACCGGGTTTTCCTCAGATGAACGGATCGGCCGTACACTTTGTCGGGTTATCAGAAAAAACAAAATTCCATGGAAAAACAGCACGCCTGCGCCAATCAGCCAGATGGAATAACGCTTGTCGAGCATGCCAGTGCCAGCGCCCCTAACGATTACGCAAAATGAGGGGCCTGTTCTGATGATTTTTTATGGCAGAATTAGGGTCTGATATTTTAAATACCCGACTACCCCATAAGCGCAAAAACCGCCCGGATCAGAAAAAGAAACCCGAGTGTGCCAATACACAGAGTAAACAGCCGCAAACCACCATCATAAACCTTATGGGGCATTAGAAACTCTCCTTTGGGTTTGCACCAGGTGCCATATCCGCATCCATGGCGCGGGCCTGACAGGCAAACAGCCAGAAACTGGCTGCCGTCAGCAATATGAATGTCAGGGTCCGGCGGATCATTCTGATCATGTTGATCGGCATCATCTTTCCTTCCTTAACGGACTGTCTTTTTGCCCGCCCATAAGGGCCGCCATAGGGCAGGGCTGAGGCCATTTGGAGAAAATTGAGATCGAATATGGCCGGGCGCGTTCAAAAGCGGCATAATTGCGACGCACCGATCTCACCACATTAATAAGGAAAAATCGGCATGACAGAGCATTATGATGTTGCGGTGATTGGCCTAGGCGTGATGGGAGCCGCCACGCTCAGCACATTGGCTCGCCAAGGTGTCCATGCCATTGGGCTCGACCGTTTTTCTCCGCCCCATACCCGTGGCAGCTCTCATGGCCAGACCCGCATGGTGCGGGTGGCCTATGCCGAAAGCCCAGTTTATGCACCCATGGCGCGACGTTCCATCCATTTGTGGCGGGAACTGGAAAGGCGCACCGGCACGGCGCTCTTGACCCAAAGCGGCGTGCTTTATGGCGGGCCGCCAGAGGGACGCTTTATGCAAGGAGTGCATACTGCGGCGCAGCGCCATAATATCCCTCTGATGGATGCGCCCACAGGCTCTGCCCTGCGCCATGGAATAACCCTGCCAGACGATTGGCCCGCCGTGCTGGAACGCGAAGGCGGCTATGTGCTGGCCGAAGAGGCGGTGCAGGCATTTTTGCTGGATGCCGTGGCGCATGGGGCTTTGGTGCATAATGACAACCCTTCGGCACCACCACGGCGCAATGCCCGTGGCTTTGTGCTGAAAACCGGCAGTGCACCAGTGCACGCGGAAAAAATCATCGTCACGGCCGGGCCGTGGACGGCACACATGCTGCCTGTGCTGGCTCCATTACTGTGCCTGCAACGCCGGGTGCTGCACTGGTTTGCCGATCCAAAAAACTGTCTTGGCGAAGCCAGTGGCTTTCATCCCTTTGGCATTGAAACCGCACAGAATGGATTTCTTTACGGCTTTCCAGCACTGGACGGGACCGGCGTTAAAGTCGCTCAACATATTATGGATGACCCCCTTGCCACCCCCGATGCTTTGCAGCCCATTGGCACCACGGCGGATATGGCCCATATCGACCCGCTGGTCGAAACCCATTTACCTTTGCTGGGTGGGCGCAAAGCCATGGCCGCCTGTATTTATACCATGAGCCCGGATGAGCATTTCATCATTGATGAGGTGCCGGGGCAAAGCGGCATATATGTCGGGGCCGGATTTTCCGGTCACGGGTTCAAGTTTGCGCCGCTGATCGGCGAAGCACTGGCCGCCATGGCCATGGAACAGGGCTGTGATTTTCCTTACCGGTTCTTTGCGCTGGGACGATTCGCCACTTGACGAAGGCGGGGGCAGAACTCATGAACGGTGAAAGCTATCTAGAGAGATAAAATCATGCCCGATGCCCCCATTTCCGAGAATTTAAAACGTGTAAAACCCTCAGCCACATTGGCCGTATCGCAACAGGCCCGCGAATTAAAGGCGCAAGGCGTGGACGTAATTGGTCTGGGGGCGGGTGAGCCGGATTTTGACACCCCGGACAATATCAAGGACGCGGCCATTGCCGCCATTAAGGCGGGCAAGACCAAATACACCGCCGTAGATGGGATCCCGGAACTGAAAGACGCCATCGCCAAAAAGTTTGAGCGCGATAATGGCCTGCATTATAGCGCCGAGCAGATCAGCGTTGCCCCCGGCGGCAAGCCGATTTTGTTCAATGCCTTTCTCGCCACCTTAAACCCCGGCGATGAAGTGCTGATCCCGGCGCCCTATTGGGTCAGTTATCCCGATATTGCCATTCTGTGTGGCGGCGCCCCCAAAATCATCGATACCCGGATTGAAGATGGATTCAAGCTAACCGCCGAAGCGCTGGAGGCGGCGATTACGCCAAAATCCAAATGGCTGGTGCTGAACTCGCCCTCCAACCCCACCGGGGCGGCCTATAGCCGGGCCGAGCTGGAGGCGCTGGGCGAGGTATTGTTGAAATACCCACACGTCTGGGTGCTGACTGATGATATGTACGAACATCTCATCTATGACGACTTTGAATTTTATACCATCGCCCAGGCGGTGCCCGGCCTTTATGAGCGCACCCTGACCATGAACGGGGTGTCCAAAGCCTATGCCATGACTGGTTGGCGCATTGGCTATGCGGCGGGTCCCAAAGACCTGATCGCGGCGATGCGTAAAGTGATGAGCCAATCGACCTCCAACCCCACCTCGATCAGCCAATGGGCCGCCGTCGAGGCCCTAAACGGCCCACAGGATTTTATTGCGGAACGCAATGCGGTGTTCAAGGAACGCCGTGATCTGGTGGTGGCCATGCTGAACCAGACCGAAGGGCTGGCGTGCCGCACCCCCGAAGGCGCGTTTTATGTCTATCCTGATTGCGCCGCCTTGATCGGCCGCAAAACCGCTGATGGCGTGGTCATTGAAAACGATACGGTGCTGTCGTCCGAACTACTAAGCGCCGAAGCGGTGGCGGTGGTGCCGGGCGCTGCCTTTGGCATGTCGCCGGCGTTTCGGATATCCTATGCCACCTCAACCGAATTGCTGACCCAGGCATGCGAGCGCATTGCCCGCTTTTGCGCGTCTTTGCGTTAGAGGCAGGGGGCTTACAAATAACTTTCACCGTCATACCGGTGAAAACCGGTATCCAGTTGGGCGATTGTTAGTATATTGGGCAGGCCCGTTTTAACACTGTTCTGGATTCCGGCTTGCGCCGGAATGACGAAGGGGATGTTATACCAATGAGTGTCATTGCCCGGTTTATCAGGGCAATCCAGAGCCACGCTGATGCAGATACTGGATTACCGGGACAAGCCCGGTAATGACAATTTGTCTTTGCCTTGGGGTATCTCACACCCTCACTTGATCAAATGATAATCTTCCAGGTGCAGCTTTTTGCGTGAAAAGATAAAGTGGACCACCGATTCCGGGGACAGACTGGTCACGTCGCCGGTCATGCCTTTGCGGTAAAACGATTTGCAGGTGGCATTTTGCCAGACCGTTAATTTCATGGCTTTTCTGATACCAGCCACATATTCGCTTTGCACATCGCTTTTGACATTGATCGCCTTGATGGTTTTATCGTCTCTTACTGCGCAGATGGCMTTCACCGTGTAATTGACCATGGTCTCCATGTAAGAGATTTGCGAGCTGTGCCCCGTGCCGGTATTGGGGCCATTGATCTTGAAATAATTCGGATAGCCGGCAATGGCGATACCTTTATAGGAAACAATTTTTGTTTCCCATTCCTCGTTCAGATGACGTCCATCAAGGCCATAAACCTGAAATGAGAGCAGCTCTTTGGCATTTGAATAGGCATAAAACCCGGTTGCATAAACCAAGATGTCCAAAGATACGTCTTTGCCGTCTTTGGTGCGTATCCCGGTGGGGGTGATCCGCTCTATCCCGCTGATATCCACGTCAACATTGTCGCGAGACAAAGCGGGAAGATAATTATTATTCGGGATGAGACGCCGGGAACCCAGCTCATAATCCGGCATCATATGCGCCCGCAACTTCTCGTCATCGATGTATTTTTCCAGATTTTTTTTCAAAGTGCGGGCATATCCGCGCTTGAATAACTGACTTAGTTTTTGGGTAAACGGATAGCGGCGAAAGCCGATAAACCTGACCTCGTGAACGCAAAAAATGATTAAACGGTTGAGATGACGGATCCCCGGCAGGGTGATCAAAAAGCGCTCAACCGCGCTGTACGTTCTGTCGGAACGCGGAATGATCCATTCTGCCGTCCTCATAAAAACGCTGAGCCTGTCCACCTTGTCGGCAATGGCGGTTACCASCTGCACTCCTGAACATCCAGAGCCAATAACCCCAACCCGTTTGCCTTCATAAGGGACTGAGTGGTCCCAATGCGCCGTATGAAATTTTGCGCCCTTAAAGGTCTCCGCTCCTTTGATGTAAGGCATTTTCGGGTTGGCCAAAACGCCGCTGGTATCGATAATGAAACGCGCGGTATAGTGCTCACCGGAGGCAGTTTCCACATGCCACAAGCCTTCGATTTCATTATACTTTAGCGTCGTTACTGTTTGATTGGTTTTGGCGTATTTGCGGACATCAAATTTTTCGATGATGTGGTTGGTATAGGCCAGCAATTCGCTTTGCGGGGCGTATTTTTTGGTAAATTTATAAGGAATAAAGGAAAAGGAATAGAGGCCGGTTGGCACATCCACCTCGGCTCCTGGATAAGAGTTTTGCTCCCAGGTGCCGCCAAGCTCAGCGCTTCTTTCCAGCAGGACAAAATCTTCAATTTTCTTTTTCTTCAAGCGGATCGCCGCCAGCAGGCCAGAAAAACCAGTACCGATAATCACGGTTTCAAAATATTGAACATCTTTTTTCATGGTTCTGCCCTAGGGTCCAAACCCATTCAAAGGGTTTGATTGCAAGATAAGCTTCATTGATATGACGCTGTCTGCAGGCAAAACCCTCTATTCCATCATCGGGTTTCTATGTCAGGGTCAAAAACAACAAGGCCGATAAAAGAACCCGGTAAAGCGCAAAGGGTAGCAGGCCAATGCGGTCCACCAGACGCATAAAGATAGCAATGACGCCATAGGCAGTGACCGCCGAAAGCCCCATCACGATCAGGCCATCGCCAAAGCTGGCCCCGTTTGCCGGGGGATGCGCATAAAGCGATACCCCCGCCGCCAGCGCCATGGCTGCCAATAGCGGTATGGACATCAGCATGGAAAAGCGCGCCGCCTCGATGCGTGAAACCCCCAGAGCGCGGGCCGCCGTCATGGTAATGCCGGATCGCGAGGTGCCGGGTATAAACGCCAGAACCTGCGCCAGACCGATGAGCACCGCTGCACGCCACCCCTTATTTTCGACACTGCCGCTCTGGCCAGCCCAGCGATCCGCCGCCCATAGCGGCAGCGCAAAAATGAGGCTGGCCCAGGCGATGATTTTGGGATCGCGCAGCATATCCTCTGCGCCGGTAAGGTAAAGCAAGGCCCCCACCACCAAGCCCGGCGGGGTGGCAATGGCAATCAGCCAGAACAGCCGGGCATTATCGGAGCCATATCGGCCCCGGATCATTTCGCTCATCCCCACCAATATCTTAGCCACATCGCGACGATAATAAGTCATCACCGCCAATAGCGATCCGCCATGAGCCATCAGATCAATCAACGCGCCCTGATCGGCTGTGCCCATGACCTGAGGCACCAAAATCAGGTGTGCCGAWGAGCTGATCGGCAAAAACTCAGTAATGCCCTGAATGATCGCTAATACAACAAACTGCAACATACCCATGGTTCAGGATCAGCCTCTTGATTCCAATGCTCTGGCCAGCTCTTCGCCCTTAGCACCCTTAAAGGCGGCACAAAGAGAAATGCCCTCCAGCGTTTGTGCCAGCGAGCGTTCATAGCCAGGGATTTTATCCGCTTGTGCGGTGAAGAAAGCTTCGACGGCATCACGTTTACCCGCATCGCAAAAGCCATTGGCAAAATTAGGGACCGCAGATTTGCGAACATCGGGCATGCGCGAGAGGACATCATCAAAATGCGCTGTAAACCATGCCCAGCCATCATCGGCGAGCGGCCCAAACATTAACGCCCCGATCAGACCCGTGGCTTCGCGTCCGGTCAGGACATCGCTGATGGCCCAATTGCGCAAATCATTGGCAATGACGGCATCACGCGTAGCCCCCAAAGCCCTGAGTGCCGCACCGCGCACTGCCGGGTTACGCTCTTTTTCCAACAGATTGCGCAGCGCRTCCACAACAGGTTCACCTTCATCCTGCACTGCCGCTGCAAAGGCCATGCCCATGTCTTCGGGGGACAGCGCACCAGCATCATCATTACCCTCCAGGCCAAGAAACTTATTGGCCGAGGCCACCAGAGGACCACGCACCGCCGGATCTTTTCCAGTCAGGGCCAAACGGCGTTTTAGCGCGGTTCCAAGCAGCGCATCACCACGGCTGTTGCCATTAATGGCGTTATAGCGCGGCGCAAAGACCTGGCGTACATAGGCGGCCAGATCAGGGTCATCCCAGCCAAAAGCCTGCCCCTGAAGACCAGCAACCGAATTTACCGCCGCCGAAACCACATCCCACGCCGGGTGTGATGCCAGCTTTTCAATCAGATTAAACCATTGCTCGCCGCTCATACCGCCGGCACGAAGCGCCGCCGTGGCACTGTCACGCAAGGCCAAAGCTTCGCTGGCCGGCAAGGCATTGGCCCGGGCAATCAGCTTGTCCCAGCCCGCCTTATCCAGCGTAAAGCGATAATACCCGGCCCCACCGGCATTGGGCATGACATAATCCGGGGCCTGCGCACCTTCCAACGTAAGGGTTTCGTTCTCTTTGGTCATCATCATGCAGGTTTTGAAAGCTGTTCCTGCGGTTTCTCCAGAGGCACAGAACGGAATATTCCAGCGGCCATCGCCTTTAATCGWCGAACCAAGCGGCGCATAGGTACTCTGATGCAGGCGCAAAACGGTTTTGCCGTTTTCCTGATTCAGCCGCACATCCACACGGGGCGCATGGGGCTGGTCCACAAATGAGCGTAAGGACGCGATAATCTCCGGATGGCCAGAACCTTCCCCAAGAGAAGTAAAAAAGTCATCAGCCGTGGCGGTTTTAAAAGCAAAGCGTTTCATGTGCTCGCGCACGCCGGCCTGAAAAGCTTTTTCGCCCACATAACTTTCGGTCATGGCCAGAACCCCGGCCCCCTTGCGATAGGTGATGCCATCAAAGGCATCCCAGATCTCTGCATTGCGGGTGACCGGTTCATGTATTTTACGCGTGCTGGCCAGGGCATCCTGGCTCATGGCACCCAGCGCACCGCGCAAGGTCGAGCGATCAAATTCGCCTTCAGGTTTCCATAAGCTGAGAGTTTTATTACCCATCCAGGTGGCAAAGGCTTCGTTCAGCCAGATATCGGTCCACCATTTTGGCGTTACCAGATCGCCAAACCACTGGTGCGCCAGTTCGTGGGCGTTGACCGAGGCATAAGCGCGTTTCTGATTAAGCGAGGCCTCATCCCCGACCAGCAGCAAATATTCGGTAAAGACGATGGCTCCCGGGTTTTCCATGGCCCCAAAGGCATATTCCGGCGCGGCAATCAGATCAAGCTTGGCATAAGGGTAGGGAATGCCAAAATATTTCTCCTCAGTGGCGACGATACCAGCGGTATTTTCCAGCGCATAGGCCAGTTGGCTACCATTACCCCTGGTGGCAACGCCGCGCAGAGGCACCGGATAATCACGTACACTGTTGGGGGGCATGTCTGCCCATTCATTGACGTCATAGGGCCCCACCGCAAAAGCAAGCAAATAGGTTGGTAGCGGTTTGGTGCGGGCAAAGTCATATCGCACCAAGCCGTTTTCCAGCGTCGTCGCCCCGGTTTGCGGGGTGTTGGCAATCACCACATTGTCTTTGGGGGCGGTCACAGAAATGTCAAACGGCACCTTAAAGCGCGGCTCATCAAACCCGGGAAAGGCCTTGCGCGCGGCAATGGCCTCAAACTGGCTGACAATATAGGCGCTGCCATCGCGTTTAACCTGATAGAGACCGTCCAGAGACTGATTAAACGGGGCATGAAATTCAAACTGCAAGGTGCCGGTGCCGGGCCCGGCCTCGCGCTCCAGCGTCACCAGGGACACCCCCGGCTCTTCAGATTCCTGATAATCGGCCCCGATTACGGTGCCATCAGAGAGGGTCAGCAAGGCCATATCAATACTTAGCCCCTGACCATGCAGCCAAAAGCCTTTCAGGGCTTTTTGCAGATCAACCCTGATCGCCACATTACCGGAAAAGTTCTTTGAAGCCGGATCAATAACCAGATTAAGCGCATAGGACAAAGGCGAGATGCCGGCAGGTAATTTACCGACGGGCGGTTCGCTGA
This sequence comes from Robiginitomaculum sp., assembly GCA_002733485.1. Taxonomy (GTDB): domain Bacteria; phylum Pseudomonadota; class Alphaproteobacteria; order Caulobacterales; family Maricaulaceae; genus Robiginitomaculum_B. The sequence goes on along the minus strand of NVVU01000002.1, from coordinate 17,168 downwards.
TCAAAGGCAGGTTTTGCGCCTCTTTTAAAGTCGCATCCTGTTTTACAGTATTCTGTTTATCTTCAGGTGCATTGGCAGGACTGCATCCCAAAAGCAAGGTAGCCGCCATCAGGCCAGAAAAAAGTATACGCATAAATCCCTCCCGTTTACTCAACGCGGCCCCCACCGTTTGGCGGGTATAGGCCATTTAACTTCACGAGCAAATTAAACTTTGGAAGTCTTTGCCGTTTGACCAGCAAAACGCATCACGATAAGTCCTCATGCCATGCCTCATGATGCTTCAAACAATTCCGGACCCGGTTTACACAACCCAGAACAGGCCATGCGCTCCATGCGTCTGGCTACCAGCGCTTCGGTATTGGTGGCCAGCGTTCTGGTTGGAGTCAAGCTGTGGGCCTATGCGGCTTCTCATTCGGTGGCCGTGCTGGCCAGCTTTGCAGATTCAGCACTGGATCTGGCAGCATCGCTCACCACCTTTTATGCAGTGCGTTATGCGGCGGCTCCGGCAGATCGTGAACACCGCTATGGTCATGGCAAAGCCGAAAGCTTTGCTTCGCTCTTTCAGGCCCTGCTGGTGGCGGTTTCGGCGGCCCTGGTGGCCCGTGAATCCGTGGCGCGCCTTCTCAACCCGCGCGCCGTTGAGCAAGGCGCCCTGGCGATGGGAGTGATGGGGCTATCCATTGTTTTGACCGTAATGCTGGTACGCTGGCAGAGCAAAGCCATCAGCCAAAGCGGCTCTGTCGCCATAACCGGAGACCGGGCCCATTATATCTCCGATCTGGCGGCTAATTTCTCCGTAATACTGGGCATTGGCCTGACTTTGTATCTTGGTCTTGGCTGGGCCGATGCATTGGTGGGGCTGGGCATCGCAATATGGCTGGTCTGGACCGCCTGGGGGGTGGCCCGCAAGGCTCTGGATCAGATGCTGGACCGCGAATTGCCCGATAACGAGCGACGCAAGATTAAAAAACTGGCACTGGAGGTCGAGGGCGTCCTTTCAGTGCATGAATTGCGCACCCGGGCCGCCGGCATTTTTGTGCATATCCAGTTCCATGTGGACCTTGACCCCAAAATCAGCCTAGCCGAAGCTCATAAAATTGTGGTTGAGGTGGAAAAATGCCTGCTTGAAGTCTACCCGGCCGCCGATATTCTGATCCATCCTGACCCCAAGGGCGAGGCAGAATCCCACGGCATTGCTCATTTCAACCCCCATGGCGGGGAGCACTAGGCTGATGAGGGTTTTATATCATTGGCCACTGGATCCGTTTTCACGCATGGCCCGGCTGGCGCTGGCGGAAAAACGCCTGACCTTTAAACTCTCCCGGGTGGAATTTACCGATGACCCGGCGGCATTGCTGGCATTAAACCCGGCCGGGTCAACGCCGGTACTGCGCGATGAAAGCGGGGCCGAGACCATCATTGTATCCGAGGCGCGGCCAATACTGGAATATCTTGATGAGGCCCGCGAGGCGGCCCCATTATTACCGCCGGATTTGGCCGGGCGCGCCGAAGTTCGCCGTCTGGTGGAATGGTTTTGTGTAAAATTTCATGCCGAGGTCAATGCCTATATTTTGTATGAGCGGCTGGAAAAACCTCTGACCAGCGGCGGCGCGCCAGACAATGCCGCCATACGCGAAGGACGGTCGCATTTGCGCTGGCATCTGGCCCATATCAATCATCTGGTGGAAACCCGCGACTGGCTGGCGGGTACCAGCCTGACCCACGCAGATATTGCCGCCGGTGCGCAATTATCCTGCCTTGATTATCTGGGTGAAGTGCCCTGGGAAGAGTTTGCTCTGGCAAAATCCTGGTATGTGCGACTGAAATCCCGGCCCGCCTTTCGAGCGCTTCTTACCGACACCCTGCCCGGCATGCCCCCGGCCCCGCATTATGCCAATCTCGATTTCTGAACCCGATATTGAAGCTTTGCGCACCGAGGCGCGCACCTGTGGSTTTGATGTCTGCCGGATTGCTGATGCCCACAGCCCATGGAGCGCCGGGGATGGCCTGCAACGCTATGTGGAGGCTGGGCATCACGGCAGTATGGAATGGATGCAAGACACGCTGTTGCGGCGCAGTCACCCCACTCATATGTGGGCTGAGGCTCGCAGCGCCATCGTACTGGGGATCAATTACGGCCCAACTGAGAACCCTATGCGCGCCCTGCAACATACCTCAAACGGCGTTATCTCGATTTATGCCCGGGGCGGAGATTATCACAAGCTGGTCAAAAAACGCCTTAAAGCGCTGGCAGGCTGGTTTGCCCGGAAATTTGAGGCGGACGTGAAGGTGTTTGTCGATACCGCCCCCTTGATGGAAAAGCCCCTGGCGGCACGCTCGGGCCTTGGCTGGCAGSGCAAGCACACCAATCTGGTCTCACAGGAATTTGGATCCTGGCTGTTTCTTGGCGTGGTTTTAACTGATGCTGATCTGCCTGCTGATACGCCGGGGCGCGATCATTGTGGATCGTGCCGTTCCTGTCTGGATATTTGCCCGACAAAGGCCTTTCCCGCACCATATAAAATTGATGCCCGACGCTGTATTTCCTATCTGACCATTGAGCATAACGGGCCGATTGATAATGAGCTGCGGCCCCTCATGGGCAATCATATTTATGGCTGTGATGATTGTCTGGCGGTTTGCCCGTGGAATAAATATGCCAAAACCGGGCGCGAGGCCCTTTTGTGGCCCCGGGCGGAAAATATACTGCCTGACCTTTCTGCCCTCAGTGCGCTGGATGAGGCCGTCTTTCGGGACCTGTTTGCTGGTTCGCCGATCAAACGCAGCGGCAGAAATCGTTTTATCCGCAACGTCCTGATTGCCATTGGCAACAGCAAGGACCCGGCGCTGATCCCAGCGGCCAAAGCACGGCTGTGTGATGACAGTTTGCAGGTACGCGATGCGGCGGTGTGGGCGTTAAAGCGCCTGTTGCCAGCGGATGAGTTTCGCGCCCTGGCCGCCCGGATGCTGCCGGATGAAAAGAGTGAAATTGTCCAAAATCAATGGGACGATACGATCATATAGCCTTATTGCAGACGCTTGGCTTCGCGGATTTGCCCACGCACCAACAGGGCTTCAACATTATTTGGCTCAGTCGACAAGGCGGCTTCAATGTCTTTTTGGGCCCCGGAAAGATCGTTCTCGTAAAGCAAGACTGCCGCGCGCAAACGCAAGGCCAGAGCATCATCAGGCTGAGCCCGTATGGCGGCATCCAGGTCCGTGTGGGCCTCAATGGGTTTTTCCAGCGCCATCAGGGCGCGGGCGCGCTTGGTATGGGCCTCAGCATTATTTGGGTCACGATCCAATGCCCGGGTGAGTACTCGCAAGGCATCCTCAGGGCGGCTCGCCTGCAGCCATGCCTCACCGGACTGGATCAGCGCCGGTGTGCGTAAACCCTCATCGCCAATATCGGGAGCATAGGCAAGGGATTCCAGTTTATCCGCGCCTTCTGCATAGGCCCTCATGCCCAGAAGAGCCATGGCCAGACAATGGCGAGCCGGACCCGCTCCGCCTTCATTCTTCCAGATGACGGCGTCTTCATAGGCTGCCGATGGCCGACTATGGGCTTTGGCCAGGCAAGTGCGATAACGCTGACTTTCATCAGTACTACTGTGTGCATTTGTGGGGGTTAGAGCTATACCAAGCAAGAGCAACACAATTACAAATATACTACGCATGACAAACCTCTCATCTGCCCCTCCTTTGTGAGGGCTGAAAGGGGGCAAAACAAGTCACAAACCAGTGTAGAAACTGAAATAACTTGTCAGTGTTACAAAACAGTCTCGCCTATTCAGCGCTTTTTGGATCAGGTCCGAGGGTCCATCTGCGTACAAAGCAAATCCAGCGTCATGGTCAGCCGGGCAAGGTCTTCAGGTGCAGACAGGCTATGATCACCGCTTTTTGACAGGCTGAACACAATATCCTGGCTTTGCAGACACCCCATCAGCTCCAGCGCGAATGACCAGGGCACACTTCCATCCTGCACGCCTTGCAGAATGCGCACCGGGCCCTCAAAGGCAATGGGCTCGTCCATGACCAGGTTTTTTCGCCCATCCTCGATCAGGGCACGGGTAATGGGGGTTGGTTCATCGCTGTAATCCGACGGTTCATAGTAAACACCATGCTCCACAATCAAACGGCGGGTGTCCTGGTCAAAGCCCTGCCACATCAGCTTTTCAGTAAAATCAGGGGCCGGAGCGACCAGGACCAGCGCCTTGATCCGCGCGGGCCGGGCTTTGGCCAGCAATAGCGCGATCCACGCCCCCATGGAGGAACCCAGCGCGATCACATCGCCCGGGCAGTATTCATCCAGAACGCAAAGCGCATCATCCCGCCAGTTGGAAATCGTACCGTTTTCAAACTTTCCTGAAGACAGGCCGTGGCCAGAATAATCAAAGCGCACAAAGGCGCGTCCGGTTTTTCTGGCCCAGTCATCCACGGCCTCGGCCTTGGTTCCATTCATATCAGAACGAAAACCACCCAGCCACAAAACCTTTGGCCCTTTGCCGGGGCGCACACGACAGGCCAGCTTTTCGCCACCCTCGTGCTTTATAAAGGTAAGATCATTTGCCATCAGCCACGCCGGAATGCACAATCAGGACTATCCGATTGCACGAAGAAAACAGGAAAGTCGAGTTGTGTCTCTAAAAATCGTGCAGATCATTCCCGCTTTGGATGCCGGAGGCGCTGAACGCACCGTGGTGGAGATCACCGGGGCCGTCGTGGCCGCTGGCGGCCAGGCTTTGATCATTTCTGCTGGCGGAAGACTGGAAGAGGAAATCCGGGCGCTGGGGGGGGAGATTGTCCACCTGCCGGTGGATTCAAAAAATCCGTATGTCATGTGGCGCAATGCCAACCGTATCGCCAGCATAGCCAGAGAATTTGGTGCGGATTTGCTGCATGCGCGCTCTCGCGCCCCCGCATGGAGCACCCGGGCGGCCAGCAAACAGATCGATTTGCCCTTTATAACCACTTACCATGGCACCTATCGAACCGGCGGTGTCCTGAAGCGCCGTTATAATGCCATTATGGCCAGCGGGGATGCGGTGATTGCCAATTCAGGCTTTATTGCGCGGCGCATTATAAGCCAGCACGGCATTGCCGATGATCGCATTACCATTATCCCTCGCGGCGTTCCCCCATTATACTTTGAAGTGCCAGAGGCCGTTACCAGCCCCGCTCAATTCCTGCTGGACCATGGTCTGCCCAAAGATCGCCCCGTTGATGAGCCCTTGATCGTGCTGCCAGGACGATTGACCCGGGGCAAGGGGCAGGAAATTGCGATTGAGGCTTTGGCCCAATTGCATAGCCAAAATGACAAGGCGCATCTGGTTCTGGCCGGAGATTCCCAGGGCAGAAAACGCTATGTGAAAGGCCTGCATCAACAAATTGCCCGGGCCAAAATCGCTGATTATGTGCATTTTTGCGGGCATGTGCAGGATATGGCCGCGCTATATGCCTGTGCCGATATTGTGCTTTCTGCCTCGACCGTGCCCGAGGCTTTTGGCCGCATTGCTGTTGAAAGCCAGGCCAGCGCCCGCATGATTGTAGCTTCGGCGCACGGAGGCGCACTGGAAACTATAACAAACGAGCAAACCGGGTTTCATTTCGAACCCGCCAATGCCGCTGACCTGGCAGCCGTATTGAAGAAAGTCATGATGCTGGATACAGCTCCACACAAACAAATGCGCCTTGCGGGGCGCAAACACGTCCGTGCACACTATTCTCGCGAAGCAATGTGTGTAAAAACCCTTGGCGTTTATCGGGACCTGATTAGTCCGCATGAAGGAAGGTAGCCAATGAGTGCCGGCGCTCTCATTATCTGTTTTGGACCACTGGGAAGGCTGGTCGATGCCATGGCGGCTGTACAGCGCCTGCGTCAGCACAACACCCATGAGCGTCTGACCCTGCTAACCGTTCCCAATCTGGCTGGGCTGGCCAAGGCCTCTTCATTATTCGATGATGTCAGCACTGTGGAGCTGTGGCAAAACTCCGCCGCCCTGCGCACCCTGGTACAGGCTCTTAAAAAACGCCGCTTTGGGCGGATTTATGATCTGGAACGATCCGCCCGCACCCGCCAGCTGCAAAAAGCATTTGGCATGTTCGGCCCCCCGTTTGCCGGGGCCGCCCGGCGTTCCAAATGGAAACTGGACCGGGTACCGCCTCACCCCATTGATGCCGATGCGGCGCTGTTGGATGTAGTCGGCTTGAGTGGCCATATGCCCTCGCCCGGCCCTGGGCCCGAAGGGCGCTGGCTGTTGCGTCGCCGGGCTGGCGCGCCTTCTCTAGAGCCTGCATTTTTCGGCCTGGAGCGGGATTTTATCTTGTTGAATCTAACGCGTGATGATGAAGGTCCGCGCTGGCCAAACGCACACTTTGCCGCCCTGGGGCGCGGCATTGTTGAAACTGGTATGGGGTGTGCGCTGATCGGCACCATTGCGGATCGGGTCTATGCCCGTGAAGTGGCGCAAATTGATGTCCGCATCAAAGACCTTTGCGCCAGGGCGGATTATTACCAGCTGGCCGCCCTGGGTGCCCATGCCAGCGTGGTGATTGGCCATGCGGACGGGGCAGCGCGGCTAGCGTGTGCCGCCGGAGCGCGCACCATCACCCTGCACCAGGGTCATGAAGACGCCAATGCCCATGCGCCGCGAGGGGCCGGTGCCGTGGCGCTGGTCACCCCCTCGCTAGAGGCCCTGTCGGCCCGTTCCGTGTATGATGTTTTGGGTATGTTTAAAGCTTTTGAGCGTTCCAAGGTTGCCAAAAGATGATCTGCGCGCTTGATCCGCCGCATTCCTTTCTTCATAAAGCCGGTTCCACAGGTTGCGCGTGCCATGGTTTGGCGTGTTTAGCCTGTAATATTTGAGTTTAGCGGTCATAAAGGAGATTACCATAGCCCGCCGTCCAGTCGTATCCGCCCCCGCCAAAAAAAAGGGGCCCCGTATTAACAAAGATATTGAGGCCGAACAGGTTCTCCTCATTGACCAAAATGGTGAAAAGCAGGGCATGATGCCTTTGCATGCCGCCCTGGATGCGGCCAGCGAAGCCGGTCTTGATCTGGTCGAAGTGGCCCCCAGCCCAACGGCACCTGTTTGTAAAATTCTTGATTATGGCAAGCTGCGGTTTCAGGAACAGAAAAAACGTTCCGAAGCCAAGAAAAAGCAGAAATCTGCTGATCTCAAAGAAATAAAAATGCGCCCGAATATTGATGTCCATGACTATCAGGTCAAAGCCCGGGCCATGACGCGGTTTTTTGATCAGGGCGACAAGGTGAAAGTGACTATCCGGTTTCGTGGCCGGGAAATGGCGCACCAGGACCGGGGCCGCTCGCTGCTGGAACGGGTTCGCGAGGATTTTGCCGAAACCGCCAAAGTGGAATTTGAGCCAAAAGTCGAAGGCCGCCTGATGATGATGGTGCTGGCCCCGCGCTAGGTTGTCGACCTAAGCTTTATTTGATCGGATAAGGGCAGGCGCTGGCTTGCCTTTTTTCTGGCATAACTTTTGCTGCTCAGAGAGACATGAGCACCAAAGCGATACATTCAATCCCCATAACTCTTGCAGACGCGCTGGAACGCCCGGCCAATTTGCTGACGCCGGTGCGCCTGCTGATGGCGCTGGGTGTATTATTGGGACACAGTTTTGTGGTGTTTTTGGGCCGGGCCGATGGCCCGGAACCACTAATACTATTTAACATCACCCTGTCCTATGCCGCCGTGAACGGGTTTTTTATCCTGTCTGGCCTGTTGATCACCCGCTCTTTTGATCGCCGCCCCGATGTTCTGCGCTTTGTGGTGGCGCGGAGCTTGCGCCTGTTACCAGCCCTGGTCGTCCTGTCACTGGTGGCGATTTTAGTGTTCGGACCGATGTTCACCCTGCTTAGCCCCATGGCGTATCTGACGGATGCGCAAACCTGGCGCTATGTGTGTGATGTGCTGACTTTTGGAGACACTTCGGGCGGGCCTCCACATATTTTCCCAAACAATCCCTATCCGGGCGAATTTTCCGCCTCTCTGTGGACCCTGCGCTATGAGGTTTTCGCCTATGGAGGCAGCATTATCATCGGCATGATCGGCCTCACCCGTACTCGCGGGCGGGTATTGGCGCTTTTTGTCCTGTCAGTTTTGGCCTTTATGGTGGTGCGCACCATACCGGATTTATTGCCCAAACCCTTTATGGACCTGACACGCCTGTCCAGCGCCTATTTGCTGGGGGCAACGCTTTACGCCTGGCGGCATCATATACGGATCAGTCCAAAACTGGCCCTGGGCCTGGTTGTGCTTGCGCTACTCTTTGGCCCCACCGCGTCTTATGAAATAATGCTCAATTTTGCCCTGGCGGGCGGGATATTGCTGATCGGCTTTGGATTGCCGGCCTCATGGTCTTCGCTGGCTCGTATTCCAGACCTGTCCTATGGCATTTATATCTGGCAATGGCCGATCATGCAGAGCCTTTATCATCTGGGCTATGCGGACAACGCTTATGTGATGATGGCTATGGCCCTGCCCTTAAGCACGCTGATCGCGTCCCTTTCCTGGTATGGCATTGAAAAACCGGCACTGGCTTATAAAACGCCGCTGGCCAACTGGCTTAAAAGCTCTTTTAAAGCCCGTAAAACTGCTTGATTTTCGCCCAGCCCTGTTCGCCGGTTTCTACAAACGAGAACAAATTCAGGTCGTCCGGTGAGATGGTTCCCTCGGCCGCCAGTGCCTCAAAATCAATAATGCGCCGCCAGAACTTTTCACCAAAGAGCAGCACCGGCATGGGAGCCACGCGGCCAGTCTGGATCAGGGTAAGGGTTTCAAAGGTTTCGTCCAGCGTGCCAAACCCGCCTGGAAACACGGCCAGCGCCTTAGCCCGCATTAAAAACTGCATTTTCCGAATGGCGAAGTAATGAAATTGCAGGCTCAGCTCGGGCGTAACATACGGATTGGGTGCCTGTTCATGGGGCAACACTATATTCAGGCCAATGCTTTTGGCCCCCACATCATCAGCACCGCGATTGGCTGCCTCCATCACCCCGGGGCCGCCGCCGGAACAAATCATCCAGTCGCGCCCGCCGGTATCCAGCGAGTATTGCGATACCATCTGGGCAAAACGGCGTGCCTCTTCATAATAATGAGCTTTSTCCTGCAGGCTTTTGATCAGGGCCGGGTTATCGGTACGCACCGGCTTGGTGCCCGGTGCGGGGATGCGGGCCCCACCAAAAATCACCACAGTGGAATTTACATTTTGCTCTTCGAAGACCATTTGTGCCTTCATCAGTTCCAATTGCAGACGCACCGGGCGCAATTCATCGCGCAACAAAAACTCYGTATCATCAAAGGCCAGGCAATAGGCGCTGGAGCAGGTTTGCGGGGTTTGCGGCCCTTGGCGCATAATCTCGCGATCTTCCTCGGCGGTGCGAAAAAGATGGTGGCTTTTATCCTTATCCGGCATGGTAATTTCCTGACGTTAAACGCTCATGGAACACGCTAAACTTTAAGAAAGCACCAAAACCCGTCTATGGAACTACCGTACGCACCGCCACACTGGTGGCACCGCGCAGCACACCTTGTTGTTCCAGCCGCAGAAAAAGACGGTGATTGGCCGCATCAAAGGGGATATTGCCCTGACCGGCTACAAAAACAGAAAACAGCGCCACTTCCGTGGTTGCCAAAGAAAAACTTACCTGAGTTGCTGGATCATTCTCGCAGAGCCCCCGAGCATTGGTTTTGCAGATATAGGATTGTACGGCCAGTCCGGTTTGTGCATCGTCAACGCGGGCCGTTAACGCCCCGGCCGCCCCTATGTTTACCGCCGCCACCGAGAAAACTCCGGTGCCGGTATTGCCCGGCACCTTGACGATGCCGTCACCATCCGGTGTCGCCGCCACCGCCACCAGATCAGGAACGGCCACCAGATCCGATGAAATTTCAATACGGTTCAGGCCCGGCACTGAAGGGGCGGGTATAGTATTGTCACAATCGAAGACCAGGCCGATCTGTTCACCGTTTACAATATGGTCCGGCGTAACAGAGAAGACAAAATTCTGTATCTGCCCGGGGCCAATATTCACCGGCGTTTGCGGCGCACCCACCGGCTGGTTTTGCGCATTGGTCGCCTGATAACCAAAACCCTCGGAGCGCCCGCTTTGAATGGCCATAAAGCACCCGCTGGCGACCGTTGTGCCGACATTTATCAGCGAAGCAAAGGCAGTCAGCGGTGCATTCAGGGTGCCCGAACGGGCGCTTGGCAATATCGAAGCCAGCAAGGGCGGCGGCATGGCGGATTGTTGCCAGTTCAGCTTTAGATTGCCGGATCTTTTGCCCCAGCCATCGGCAGCGATGTAATAGGTCATACCCGCCTGTGCGGTAATTTTTACCAGTGCGTTGAGATCACCACCACTGTCATCATCATCGGCCAGAGCGCTTAGACGGCCCAGGGAATGCCCTCCATAAACACTCATCATGGTGTCAAAATCACTGCCCTTTAAATCAAAGATCACTTCACCGCTTTGTTGCGGCACCCATTTCCACCATACCGATTTTCCGCCAGTGGATTTATCGCCGTGTTTGGGTTCGCCAGCTTGCTCAGAGGCAAAAATGGTATTGATCGATACGGTACCAGARCGCGATGCAATCGTTTGCGCGTTTTCAAAATTATCATTTTGCGGGCGCTCGATAACCGAAAAACGGATGGGTTTTTCGTACTGGCCCACCCCAAGGGTCTGGTTGGCAATGCTGAGCGTGCCTTTATAAATGTCGCTGGGCAAGGTTTCGGCCTGCGCATTCAGAGAGATTGTAATGTTGGCCTGTTGCCCGGCTGCCAGCGTTCCTGATAACACCGAAACATCAACCCAGTCGACATCGGCACTGGCCGACCAGTTCAGGCTTGCCGAGCCGGTATTGGTAAGAACATATTCTGCTGACATAGGGGACGTAGGCCGCCCCTGTTCTTTTTCACTGATCAGGCCAGTATCCGGGGTTACCTGCATTGTGTCTTGCGGCCCTATGGCGATGGTGGCCTGCATGGTATGCCCCGTCACAGAAAGGYCGGTCAGGGAAATACCGGAGACCGGACCTGCATAGCGCTGAGAATTGGGAATGGATATCGTATCCAGCCGTTTACCAAAGCGATAATAATCACCCGCATCCCCGCTCTTGCCTTGTTCGATCTGTTCCAGCCCGTCCGCTTCCATCAGGCGGATCAGCTTGTGGTCAGTATAAGAATTATCAAAGGCGTAATCCGTGCCGTCCTCATTCAGACTGGCGTCCACATGCCATGCTAAAATACCATCACCGGGCATATTGGTATCATTGCCGACGCGCGTGCGATTCTGAATCATAAAAAATTCAGAAAACGGCGTGCTGGTGTTCGCGCCCGGCCAGACCAGTACACAGTCCCGGGTATCGCCCGAGGCCTGAAGGCTCAATGATCGTGTGCCTGTGGAAATTACCGTTGGGCTTACCCAGTCAAGCACCCATTTTGAAAAACAATTATGATCACCACGCTGGCCGTGCATGATGTCCATGGCACCAATACCGCCCCGGGGGCCGATGGCATCATCGTAATCATAATAATCAGGCAGACCCAGAGCGTGGCCGGTTTCGTGGATCACCGTTGCCGGATTAAAAGTGCTGTTGTTATTGCGTGATTCCCATTGCCAGGAATACTTGCCCAGCGATACCCCATCCAGTTTGAATGAGGAGGATGAATAGCGAGTCTGATAGCCCCACCAGAAATTGCTCCAGCCATTGTTTGGTCCCGTCCAGACAACCACAAAATAATCAATCACCCCGTCGCCATTGTTATCATACTGACTGAAATCATGGCCCTGGTCATCAAAATGCCTGAGCGCCTCGGCAATCAGCTCATCCCGTCCGCGCGGCGTTTGTTCAATTTCGCTGCGCGGACGGTTCGGGCGATACCATCCCAAAGTCGAACCATTAGATAAGTTTAACTGTCCATAGGACGCGCGCTCATAATATTTGCTCAGGCTTTCCAGTGGCGCTTGGGAGGTCACCCCATTACCAAACAGGCCGGCATGCACAAAATCCCGGGAACTGCGGGCCGGATGATCGGAAAAATCCAGCAAAAGCGCAAAAATACGCACATCGCCAGTGGTCGGCATGCCCTGCCAGCGCAAAGGCAGCACTTCCGTGTGGGACAAAGCCGGGACTGACCCCTTTTTCAGCTTGGCAGTTCTTTGCAAAGCCTGGGTAAGCAGGGCCGGGTCAATCCGGTGATTACCCAACATCCGCGCGTTTTGCAGGCGGCGCTTTACATCTGCCAGTTCGGCCTGTTGCACGACGCTGAGCGGCCCCTTAAGGGCCAGGGTTTTCCTTATCTTTTCGGCTTCCGCCGGATTCGGTGGCTCCAGCGCCCGCACGGGCACAATCAGGCCAGACCAGAGCACAACCCCCAGGCATACAAGCAGGAAATAATGGCCTAATCGCATGTGAATACGGCTCTCCATCCGTGATCCGCAGGGGTTATTCATTCAGGCATTATACCATAGGCCTCAGCATATCGTTTTCACAATCTCTTGAAAATACGCCGGTGTATTAAATTTTCTCCAGTGTGACGGCCTCGCCATTTTGCGCCGGCCTCAGGTAAAAACGATCATGAACGGTGGTGGTAAAATCCGGCTGTTTGACGCTGGAGGTAGAGACATAATCCGCCACCGCCTCATCGGGGCGCAGGGTCAGGCGGATATAACCCGTATGGTGCACATCGTGCAAAATCGTATCTGGATTGGCCTCTTCGGTCAGTCGGCCAAAATCCACCCCCGGGGCCACCACATCGGCAAAGTTTCCCGGGCTGGAAACCCCGGTGGTGCCCAGCTCCACCCCGGCAATATGACCATCTTTGGCGCGTAAAAATGAGGTGTTGAAATCATGGGTGTCCCCGGCAAGGGAGACAAAACTGGCACCGGCCCGCCGGGCACGGTTGTAGAGCCGCTCACGTGCCGCCGGATAGCCATCCCAGGCATCAATGTTCAAGGGCGGGCGAAAGCGCGAGCGCAGGAAATATTCAAACAACAAGGGCTGTTTCTTTTTGGCCAGCCATTTCAGCCAGCCCGGCAACACCGCGATATAATCGGGAGAATTGATCTTGGCCAGCAGCACCTGATTGCCCAGTAATTGCCAGGGTTGGCCCGCTGTGACCGAGCGTTTGAAACTGGCCTCGACAAAATCGCCCTGGGCATCGCCTAGCATGCGCCGCTTTGGGTCGCCCACCAGATCATGGACAAACCCGGCAACTTTGGCCTTGACCGCAAGGTCCGTGGGGTCCGCATCAGCAGGCACCGGGAAAAGTTTCCAGTCCACCTGCTCGGAGCGCGCCGACAGGCGGGTTTCCAACATGGTCAGGGTGGCCAGATCGCCAAACACAAATTCGCGCCAGAAGGCCGAACGGGGCTGCCCCGGTGCCGGCTCCCGGGTCGGCGTCCACTCATAAAATGCACTTAGCGAAGCGGCCTCACGGGTGGCCCAGTCTCCTTCATTATCTTGATGGTTTTCCGCACCACCTTTCCAGCTGTCATTGGCGCTTTCATGGTCATCCCAGGTGATGATCCAGGGGGCGACGGCATGGGCGGCCTGCAGGTCCGGATCGCGGTGGTATTGGGCATAACGGCGGCGATAATCATCCAGCGAAACGCATTCATACGGCGGTTCGGGTACCCGGCCCAAGGCCTCGGCATCCTCGGTGGCAAAGCCGCCGGGGCCATATTCATAAATATAATCGCCCAGATGCACCACCACATCCACCGGTGTGCTTTGTGCAATATGGCGATAGGAATGAAAATACCCCGCCGGATGGTTTGAGCATGACACCAGTGCCATGGTCAGCTCGCTCATGGGTCCTTCATGCAGCGTTTTGGTGCGGCCAATGGGCGATGTTTCGCCGCCATTTTCGCGGAAGCGGTAAAAATAATCTGTGCCAGGAACAAGTCCGGCGGCCTCAGCTTTCAAGGGAGTAATGCCGTTTACCGCCAGTTGTGCGCGCACATCAACAGGGCCGGACCAGACAATTTGCGTAAAATCAGCAYCGGCGCTGATCTCGGCGGTGATGCTGGCAGGCTGGCCATCGTTCGTGATGGCTGTCCATAAAATTACGCGGGTTTGCAAGGGGTCACCACTGGCCACACCATGGCGGAAAAAACCCTGTGTCGTATCATCCTTGCGCGCCGTAGGTTTTGGTTGCCCACAGGCTGCCAGCGCGCCGCCTACGCCGGTTAGCGCCAAAGCGCTACGGCGGGTTATTTTTCCAACGCCGGGTTTGGTATTTTTTTCTTTTTTCACAATCGCCTCACTCATAACCTGCTCTTGCTTAGCGGTTCTTGCGCCTCTAATCCATAGCCATGACCAATGACCCCAAAACGACCTCAAGCGTACACCCCATAGACGTGCCCGAAGACCAACCGCCGGGCAGGCTGGATAAATATCTGGCCGGCGCGCTGGAGGATTTATCCCGTTCGCGCCTCAAAACCCTGATTGAAGAGGGTCGCCTGACCCTGGATGGCGTAGCCATTACCGATCCCTCGGCCAAACTGCGCCCCGGGGCGCGATATTTGCTGGACCTGCCGGCACCGCGCGCCGCCACACCAGAGGCCGAAAATATTCCTCTGAGCATCCTTTATGAGGATGAGCATTTAATCGTGCTGGAAAAGGAGGTCGGCATGACCGTGCACCCGGCGGTGGGCAATTGGACCGGCACGCTGGTCAATGCGTTATTGCATCATTGCGCCGGCCAGCTTAGCGGCATTGGCGGAGTGGAGCGCCCGGGCATTGTGCACCGCATCGACAAGGACACCTCGGGCGTGATGGTGGTGGCCAAAACCGACCGCGCCCATCAGGGGCTAAGCAAGCAATTTGCCGCCCACTCGGTCGAGCGCGCCTATCTGGCGCTGGTGCGCGGCGGACCAAAACCAAAAGAGGGCCGCATTGAAACCCGTCTGGCACGCTCGCAACATGATCGTAAAAAACAGGCCGTGGTGCGCGACCCGCGATCCGAACATGGTCGCCACGCCATCACCAATTACAAGGCCCTGCACAGCTATGGCCGCGAGCCGGGCCAGCCCGTTGGCAGTCCCATGGCCAGCATGGTGGAATGTCGCCTGCTGACCGGGCGCACGCACCAGATCCGCGTCCACATGGCCCATATCGGTTGCCCGCTATTGGGTGATCCGGTTTATGGCAAGGCGAGAACCTTTCGAAAAATCACCAATAAGGACGGCGAAACCCTGAAGGATTTTAACCGTCAGGCGCTGCATGCCACCATTTTGGGCTTCACCCATCCGCTCACCAAAGAGACCTTGCGCTTTGAAACCAAACCGCCCGCCGACATGCAAAAACTGATCCGCTTTCTGGAAGGGCTGTAATCATTCCAAGCCCTTCATCCTTCGACAAGCTCAGGATGAGGGCGAGGGGCAGGCTCAGTATGAAGGCGAGGATATAGTATATACGGGTTACTTATCCTCATCCTGAGCTTGTCGAAGGATAGAGGAAACCACCACCTTTCGTCGCCCTCCGGCTTGACCGGAGGGTCCATAGGGACGATCAGCAAACGCCATAAATTTGAGTCCTCCGCTCAAGCCGGAGGACGACGAGCGTGCCACATTAAAAATTTAAATTATGGTAGGTTACATTTCTTAGCGATTCTCAGGAATATGCGTAATGAGCAAAAAGACTGTTTTTATTATTGGGGCCGGTGCTAGCAAAGAAATAGGTTTGCCTACCGGTAATGAGCTAAGAGAGACAATATCTCGTCTTCTTAACTTACAATTTGACTTCTCAGGAATAATCAACAATGGCGATAGTGGTCTTTATCAAGCAATAAGAAACCATGTAGAATCAACTGGTAGGGAACGAGCTGAAATAAATGAATATATTGGTGCTGCCCGAGATATTAGCTCGGCGATAATACAAGCCACGTCCATTGATGATTTTATTGATTCACACAGGAGTGATGACCGCATTGCGTTTTGTGGGAAGCTGGCAATCGCTAAATCAATATTAGATGCTGAAAGAAGAAGCGATCTTTTTAATAAAAATATAAATTTTGATGGGCTATTGAATTACGAAGCTTTGGATAAAACCTGGTATGGAGAATTACTAAAATTATTGATTGCAAACTGCGAAATTGAAGAATTTAAAACCCGAATAAAAGACATTACATTTATTGTTTTTAATTACGACAGGTGTCTAGAGCAGTATTTGTATTATGCAGTCAAAAATTTTTACAAAATTTCTGATACACAAGCGCTAGAGATTATAAATTTATTCAATATTTTTCACCCTTATGGACTGGTTGGGGAACTTTGGCCAGAACCAAATTATGAAAAAATTCCATATGGTACGGAGCCATCTACTGCTCAATTGCTGAAGATCTCAAAACAAATAAAAACCTTTTCTGAAGCTTTAGATTTTTCAACAAGCGAGATTGAAATTATTAGAAATACTATCCGGGATGCGCATAAAATCATTTTTCTTGGCTTTGCTTTTCACCCTATTAACATGCAGCTCTTAACCCCGACTGAGCTTTCTAATAGACCTCACTTAGCAAGGACTTATGCTACGACATTTGGTCTTTCTGACAGTGATACTGAAGTCATAGAGCAAGAAATTGCAACCCTAGGGGGGCACGCAATAGACGCGCGTACCAAGAGCATGAAATGCTATGAACTTTTCCATGAATATAGCAGAGCTATAGCCTTAGGAACATAAGCATCTATTTTTTTGAATATAAAATTTAGGGTTTCCGGGCGAAGACCCGGGATCCACATATTTTGTGAGATGGACCCCGGATCAAGTCCGGGGACCCTAAAGAACCCAGAACCCTCAGGCTTTTTCCGCCAGACGCAGGAAACGCTCGCGCATTTCGGCGCAATCCTTAAATACCCCGTCAAAGCGGGTGGTCACCGTATCCACCCCTCCATGATGCACGCCGCGAGTGGACATGCACTGGTGCTCGGCGGTGATCATTACCGCCACACCGCGAGGCTTAAGCGCGTCCATCATCGCCTTGGTGATCTGTGCGGTGAGGTTTTCCTGGGTTTGCAGGCGCTTGGCATACATTTCCACCAGACGGGCAATTTTGGATAACCCCACCACCCGATCGGTGGGCAGATAAGCCACATGGGCCACACCCATGAAAGGGGCCATATGGTGCTCGCAATGGCTTTGCAC
>NVVU01000076.1 GCA_002733485.1 Robiginitomaculum sp. | reverse complement strand
TCGCCACTCGCTACGACAAAAACGCCACCAACTTTATGGCCGCATTATGCCTTGCCGCCCTGAKYKGSTMSWRRAKTYGRAYRMRYCKGRAYMCTAGGTGTTTAGTCCCGGCATTTGATGGTGCACTATTTCCCCTCGAATGGAGATAAGCCAATGCAGCAAAGGCTAATGTCTTTTGCAAGGCTGGGTTTCGACAGGCGGCGTTTCTTAAAAGCACCTGCAAGGCGAGGCATATTGCTATCCGCAAGGTAAATGCGCTCAACCAGACCGGGCAAATAGAGATACCACCTAATTAAAGCCCAATTCAAATTATAATTGTTGAAACATTTAACAAATAATCACGCCATTGTGTAACCTCTATTTTATAAAAAACTTGTCGCGAATGCGAGGTAGGCGTACGGTTGTTCTTATAAATCATTCTTACTGCCTAAAACACTTCGTAAGTGAAAGCGTCACGGATCGTTTTTTTGTTTGTTGTCGCACTGTAGTCACAAAGTAGTCACATGGTAGTCACATGGTAACAAACCAAGAGGAGCGTTTGAGATGCATAGAGTAAAAAAATATTTACTTGCCGGGGTAGGCGCAACGGTAATTCTTGCAGGGGTGGCGCACGCACAGGGTCTACTTGGGGCCGTCAGTCCGTCAAGCCGTTCAATCCAAATCGGAAATAGTGCCACCGCTTTTGCGACCATAATCAATACAAATGCCAGCGCCGCCATAAACTGCACAATCTCTCCTGCTGCTGGGGAGCCATTGTCTGCTTTTAGCTTTCAGGCCACTGATTCGACTACAAACTTGCCCATAGGGCTTGCCGATACAGGGATTGATATTGCCGCCGGCGGATCGCAGACTTTTACGATTTCGCTAACGCCGTCAGGGCCCTTGAATGCTGAAAATATTAATCTGGTTTTTGGTTGTGATGGCCTTGACCCAGCACCGGTATTTGATGGTGTCAATACATTGCTATTGAGCGCATCGAATGATCCGGTAGCTGATGTCATTACCATAGCGGCCACCCGTACAAGTGACGGCATTATCGACATTGCAGGTGAAAACCGCTTTGCCGCCTTTGCCATAGCCGCCGTCAATATCGGTGCCGGGGATACCTTTACAGTAACCGCGCAATCTACCAATGTCGGCGCTCCAGTCACCGCATCGTTATGTGAAACCGATTCTGCTACTGGTGCCTGTCTTGCCTCTCCTTCCAACTCAGTATCCAGCACTCTGACCAATGGAGCTACGGGTACCTATGGGGTTTTTATCCTGCGTAATGGGCCGTTGGCATTTGATCCGGCAGGAAATCGGGTACGCCTTAGATTCACGGGAAGTGGTGCTCTGGTTTCTGGACAAACCGGGGTTGCTGCACGCGGAATCGGAACTGACGTGATAATCGGTCAGCTGATCAAAACCGCAACCGGGTTTGAGGTTAACGGCACTTCCTTTACCAATGGTGCCAGCAGTTTCACCCGGGTTGTCCGTGCTGGCGCCAGATCTGATGAGAGCGCCTTAATTAGTGGCACCCAGGTTCGCATTCTTGGAACTAAGGCCAATGAGGCGGCAGATAGCGTCTCTGTGGATGGCGAAGTCGTCAAAGGCCCCATCACGATCCTGAATGCCGATTCATTTGAGGTGGCAGGGCAGCCCGTTGTAACGGATCAGAACACAATTTTCAGCAACCGCACATTCAGCACCATGGTTGTTGCTGATTTTGTCGAAGTTTCTGGCGTCATTGACGCAAGCGGCACTATTCACGCCACCCGTATTGAATATATTTCCGGTGGACTTGCCGACGCTGGAAAAATAGAAGTCTCAGGTACAATCTCTGGCATAGACACAGTGGCTAAAACATTCTCAATCAATAATCTCGTTGTGGATTATTCAGGGGCTGTACTTGATGATAGCCTACCGGGCAGCACACCTGCAAATGGCCAGTTTGTGCAGGTGCAATCTTCCCAAAGCCTTAACAGCAACATCCTGATCGCATCCAGGGTTGAAACTGGCACATCTGGTGGTGGTGATGCGAATGATGAAGTGGAAGCCGGTCTGGAGGCTGAAATCAAGGGATTCATTACTGCTTTTGTCTCTTCAGCAGATTTCACTGTGAATGGCCAGAGTGTCAATGCCGGGAGCCAGACCGTCTTTCGAGGTGGCAGCATAGCTAATCTGGCTTTAAACATCAGAATAGAGGTTGAAGGCACGGTCGATGCTGCGGGTGTGTTGCAAGCAGACAAAATCACTTTCAGAGCCGCCGATGAAGTTGAGCTAAAGGGCCCGGTAGAGTCCATAAATTTAGCAGATAACAGTGTAACCGTATTGGGCATAACGGTATCGGTGAAAAGCAGTGCAGATGTTCAGGATGATCGGGATAACGCTGCTGCGTTTGACTTGAGTGCCGTCAATACAGGCGACTGGCTCAAAATTGATGGCGGCATTCGTGGCGATACCCTTAATGCAGACAAAGTCAGGCGTATTACTGCGCTAGTGGAGGTGTCCCTGCAGGGACCCGTGGCCAGCTTTTCTACAGCTGCAGGTACGCTGGAAATCCTTGGAGATATGATCGCAACTACGGCAAGTACTGTATTTGAGGTGAATGACGATATAGTAACTGATCAGGCCGGTTTTTTTACGGCTCTCGAGGCAGGTAGTTTCACAATATTGGCAGAGGCTAAAGGGAGCTTCAATGCAGGTACACTAACGGCTAGCAAGCTTACGCTGGAATCAGAAGATTAGCGAAAAAGTAAATCTGGCCTTCCTGCTCACTGAACACCTACCGGCGGATGCCGATAGGCTCGTGTTCCGACTGCAAGCTGGTACCGGCTATAAGGTATGAGCTTCGAGGTCTCTCTGTATAATCTCACGCACCCGCTCACGGCTTTCCCCGCGCATAACCTTGTAGCGGTAGTTGGGAACCCAGATAATATGATGCCAATGATGAAAAACGGCTGAAGCCTCTTCCGCCTCAAGACGGAGGATTTGAACCCAAAGTCAGAATGCTTATCCAAAACACAATCACAAAGGTTTGATTGGGGTGTGAAGCATGGCTGCTTTAGATTCCACCCAAGTGCTGGGGATCGACAATATATGGCAGCAAAGCCGTATACTTAGAAAAGAGGCAATCATGTATCACGTCAGAATATTCCCAAAAGGTACCAATACCATCACCAAGGTACCCTACCAGATCATTGTGTTGTTGGTCGCCTGTATCGCATTGCTTGTGCCCGCCGTCACAGCCAATGCACAATCCGGGGGTGCCGTAAAAGTGGTGACCATGAATGACGCCATGCAGTTTGTTCCGGCCCGGTTAACTGTGCATTCCGGCGATCAGGTGGAATGGCGCAATGGCTCTGTATTGATACACACAGTAACGGCGGATCCGGCGCTAGCGAGTGAGGCATCAAGCGTAAACCTTCCGGCCGGCGCATCGCCTTTCAATTCCGGCAACATTAAAGCGCAAGGTACCTTTCAGCATACGTTTACCACACCAGGCACCTATAAATACTTTTGCATTCCCCATGAAGGGGTTGGCATGGTTGGTGAAATTGTGGTGCAGCCATAAATTCTCAAATCCTGAAACCGGAAAACACCTGTATATAAGTTAGATCTGCACCTTCTTGTGCGGCTATCAGAGGGAAGGGGGCTGTCGTTAGTTGCTATAATTGCCGTTTCATACGCACCGCAAAGAACGACAGCTGCCTTTCTCAGTGATGCTGAAAACTACAGGTCCTCAATGACAGCCAAATGGGAGGTTTGAGAAAATCTGGGTATTAAAANCATGGATTTCTGACCACTCAATGTTATAAATACTGCCATCGTCAGAAATATAATATTTCATCTTGTTACACCCTGAAAATTAATGAGAGAATGCCATGCAAAACCGCCGCAATCTAAGACGCATTGCCATTGTTGGTGGCGGTTCCGCCGGGTGGATGACTGCGGCAGCTTTGGCCAATAACCTGCATGGTAATTGCGCCGTCGAGCTGATTGAATCTGACCAGATTGGTGTCGTTGGAGTTGGTGAAGCGACCATCCCTCCGATCAAACATTTCAACCAGGCTTTAGGCATAGATGAGCGCGAGTTTCTGACCCATACCAATGGATCCTTCAAGCTGGGCATTCAGTTTGTTGATTGGGCACACAAGGGAAAGAGCTATTTTCACCCGTTTGGTCAGTATGGTGCCGATTTTGATTCCATTCCCTTGCAGCACTATTGGCTACGCGAACACCAAAAGGGCAAAGCCCCGTCCCTGGATGAATTTTCTCTGGCCTGGGTGGCCGCCAATATGGGGCGTTTTGATATCCCCATGACAGACAAGCGCCGCGTCCAGTCCACCTATGATTATGCCTATCATTTTGACGCCATTCTCTACGGAAAGCATTTACGGAAATATGCGCAGGAGCGCGGCGTAATTCGATCCGAAGGCAAAGTGGTAGACGTCAATCTGGACGCAGATAGCGGCTTTATTGACCACCTTGTGCTGGAAGATGGCCGCCTTATTGAGGCCGATTTTTTTATCGACTGCACCGGGTTTCGTGGCCTGTTGATAGAGCAGGCCTTGAAGACGGGCTTTGAGGACTGGTCCCATTGGTTGCCGTGCAATCGCGCCATGGCCGTGGCCAGTGAAAACACCGGCCCGCTATTGCCCTATACCCGCTCTACTGCGCAGTCCGCCGGCTGGCAGTGGCGCATCCCCCTGCAACATCGCACCGGCAATGGTTATGTCTATTGCAGCGACTATCTTAGCGACGATGAGGCCGCAACCCAACTGTTGGACCAATTGGATGGAAAACCTATTGGCGATCCCCGCCCCATACGTTTTACCACTGGAAGGCGTAAAAAGTTCTGGCATAAAAACTGCCTGGCTCTGGGCCTGGCCGCCGGATTTATGGAGCCTTTGGAATCCACCGCCATTCACCTTGTGCAGACTGGTATCACCCGCATGCTGGCGCTATTTCCGGATCGGGATTTTAATCCACTGGCCATTGAAGAATACAACCGCATCACCGCCAATGAATATGAGTGGATCCGCGATTTTATTATTTTGCATTATCATGCCAACACACGCGATGAACCTTTATGGCGCGCCAGCGCAAATATGAGTATTCCCGACGCCTTGCGCTATAAAATCGATCATTTTCGCACCTATGGGCGTCATGTTTCCGAAGGGGCAGAGCTTTTTGCCAACCCCAGCTGGCTGGCGGTTTTCATTGGCCAGAACATTATGCCCGAGAAATATGCGCCCCTAGTTGATGAGCGCACCCATATAGACGCCCCACGCCTGATGGCAGGCTTGCACCGGGTTATTGGCGAAGCGGCTGGCGCCATGCCAAGCCATAACGACTTTATTGCGCAAAATTGTCCGGCGCCGCGCACTGGCGGGCAATGAAACTTTCATGATCTGGCAGATCACCCACGGCACGGGTGATCAGCGTATTCAGATTGCCTAAAAATTCACTCAGCTCTTCTTCGCTCAGGCCGTCAGCGAGATGATGATAGGATTGGGGCAAAACGCCCTGCCCCACCAGAACCTGCAACCAGCCGGTTTCGGTAAACAACTCTTCGTGTTCACGAAATATGCGCCCGGACTGGCGGAATAATTCAATTTTGCGGGTCAGGGTATCGGGAATATCCATATGGCGACAGGCATCCCAGAAGGCTTCGCCTTTTCGGCCATTGGCAACATAATGCAAAATAATAAAATCACGGATGCGCTCAAACTCAAACACGGTTTGGCGGTTATATTCCTCACTCAGAGCGGGATCGAAATGCTGGTCCGGGAACATGGCCAACAGGCGGCTAACACTGGACTGAAACAAATGAATGCTGGTGGATTCCAATGGCTCCATAAAGCCGCTGGAAAGCCCAATGGCCACACAGTTTTTATGCCAGAATTTTTCCCGCCGCCCCGTGGTGAACTTGACCAGGCGTGGCTCGTCCAGCGCTTCGCCCTCCAGGCCTTGCATCAAAATAGAGGCAGCTTCGTCGTCACTCATATGATCACTGCAATAGACATGACCATTGCCAGTGCGATGTTGCAACGGAATGCGCCATTGCCAACCGGCCTTGCGGGCCATGGATTGGGTATAGGGCCGCATGGGCGAAGTTCTTTGGCTCGGCACCGCCTGTGCACGATCACAGGGCAGCCAGTGGGACCAATCAACATAGCCAACCCCCAATGCCCCTTCGATCAGCAAGGCCCGAAAGCCCGAGCAGTCGACAAATAAGTCCCCGGCGATCTGTGTGCCATCTTCCATACTTACCGATTGAATAAACCCGTCTGCGGAACGCAATTTAACATCAACCACTTTACCCTCGATACGAGTCACCCCATTGGCCGTCGCCCAGTCACGCAGATAAATGGCATATAGATTGGCATCAAAATGATAGGCATATTTGATGCCGCTGAGCCGGGATTGCCCCACATGGTCAAGCCGGGCAAAACGGTTTTGCAACGCGGTCTGAGCATTCAGAGAATAATCCCACAAGGAGGTATCCTGATCATTGGCCCGTGCACGTAGCCAATAATGATGAAAAGGGGTTAGCCCCAAGGGCATACCAAGATCACCAAAGGCGTGCAGATAGCACTCGCCTTTCTGGTTCCAGCCATCAAACTGAATTCCCAATTTAAAGCTGGCTTGGGTATGGCGGATGAAATCGTCTTCATCGAAGCCCAGAAATTTATTAATATTATGGATTTGCGGAATGGTGGCTTCGCCGACGCCAATACGGCCTATGGCTTCGGACTCGACAAGGCAAATCTGCACCCCTTTACCAAAGGCGCGGGTCAGCACGGCGGCACTCATCCAGCCCGCCGTACCTCCACCGACAATAACCACCTTTTTAATGGGAGAGTGAGTCATGGATGCCTCCGGTCTTTGGCCTAACGGTAAGTATCATGCACGGTTTTTTGCCGCCACAAAGTAAAAACCCCGCCAGCGCGTTGCTGGCGGGGTCCCTCTGTTTGCTCGCGAACGAGCAAACCCTAGTAAGTATAGGACGCGCCAAAGAGGAAGGATCGTCCAAAGGACTGATGATCGATTACCTGACGCGGATCCGGGTTCTGATAGGTAACAAATGGCTCATTTGTGAGATTGTTAGCCTGCAGAACAATGCTCAACCCATCCAGTGGACCTTCCTTGAAGGAATAACCCACCTGTGCATCAAAAATCGATTCTGACTTACCCGAGCGCAGCACGCGTGTGGCGCTGATCCCGGAGACCTCAGCCAGGAACTTGGCCCGATAACGATGACTGATCCGGGCCTGATAACCGCCCTTTTCATAATAGACCGTTGAGTTCACAACCCATTTTGACAGACCCGGCACCGTGATCGGTGTTGTTGAGTCCCCCAGTTTAATCGAGCTGTCTGTATAGGAACCGCTGGTCAAAATGCCAAATCCATCCAGCACGGGGGCTACGATGTCCAATGGCAGTGAAAGAGAAACTTCCACACCTTTCAGCGTACCTTTACCACGATTGGATGGCCCCGAAACAATCCCCAGAGGTGTGCCCAACTGGGACTGCTGTGCAGAGGTCAATGAGCTGTTTATAAAGGCTGAAAAGTCCGCCAGAACCGCATCATTAGGATTCACAAAGCGCTCAAAGTCCTTATAAAAGCCTGCCACTGAGATATAACCCGCACCATTTCCAAAATAATGCTCAAGCGAAGTATCCAAAGAATTGGAAATGGTTGGTTTCAACTTAGCATTACCTCCCGAAGCGCCAAAGAAGCCCTGATTGGGATCCGGTGACGTCAGGCGCGTAAAGTTGGTGCTCAGTGAACGACTGGCATTCAACTGGTCCATGCGGGCACGGGCCAGCGTGCGTGCCGTACCGATACGGAACAACGTATTGTCATCCAGGTCAAATATCAGGTTCAAGCTGGGCAAGAAGTCCGTATAGGTTGCCCCATCGCTGAAGGGAACAAGCTCAGGATTCAGCACCCCGGCAGCCGCATTTGGCGGTTGCACACCAGAGCCATTAGAGCTCTGGTCCGTATACACCACCTGCAAACCAATATTACCACTGACCGGAATATTACCGACGTGGCTGTCAATATCGCCACGGATATACCCGAGGAAAACATTTTCCGTCACATCAAAGCCCTGAGGCACAGCAAAGGAAGACAGGGAAACATCCACAGGGACATAGAAATTGCTGTTCAACAGCACCAGCGGGTCATAAGTGACCTGCTCTGTAATCCCCAGGAACCCAAGGCCGGTATTGCTGGACAATAGCGCCTCTTGCGGTATGGCCGCTTCCGTAGCGCCGCCCTGCAGCGTCAGGAATTGCTGGCCAATGGCCCGCTGTTTGGTACGGTGGCCATAATCAGCGCCCACCTCAACGTCACTGAAAATGCCGACTTTAAAGTCCCGCTGTACGCTTGCCCGCAAATGCGTCAACTCATCCGTGGTGTTTGGGGAGTTAATAAACCCAGCCTGTACCAAGGGATTGCCCGTATTAGGGTCCGTATTACCAGCGCCCCAGCCTTGGGGGTCGGTCAAGACAAACAGGTTCGTATCGGCATAATTAAGCGAGGGGTTGAAAAAGGTCCGCCCATCAGGGCCCAAAGCAAAGCCAAGACTGTCTTTAGGGCCGGACTGTGCATAACCGGTACCCGAATAGGATTCGATCAGCTGATCCTTACGATCCGCACGGGAATAACTGATATCCCCTTCAATCGACCAATTTTCATTAAACTGGTATTTACCGTTCCAGGCCGCACCAAACAACTCTGCATTTCTGATGTTAATGTCGTTACGCATAACGCCGACCACACCATCAAACACCCCTTCGGTCACCAAACCATTGGTGCTTGTAAAGCCGGGCCGCAATTGTGCTGATGACCATTGCAGAGGAAATTCAATACCACGCAAACGCTGGCTTTCATCAAAGTTTGAATAATACAGATCAACAGAAGAACTGGTGTTATCGTTGGGTTCATATTCCAGCGTACCGATCAAGCCATAACGTTCCAGCTTGCTGGTTTCCACAAATGGCTTGGCACCGCCAACAATCAAATTACCGTTGCTTTCGGTTGGGTAACCCCAAGCATTAAAGCGTTCGATCTGGGTAGGTGTATTCTGATAGGCTGCCCCTAATGATATCCCTACGGTATCATTGGCAAACTGATCCACATAGGTGGCGCTGAAGCGGCCACCGGTGCGGCTATTATCAGGGTTCAATGAACGGCGGTTGTTGAATTCATAACGAGCATTAGCCGAAAGGATACGCTCTTTATGATCCAGCGGACGGATCGTACGCAGATCCACTGTACCGGCTAAACCCTGGCCAATCAGGCCAGCATAAGGTGTTTTGTAAACCACAGCACTGGCCAGCAATTCAGCCGGATACTGGTCAAATTCCACACCACGGTTGTCACTGGTGGAGACTTGCTCACGACCATTAAGCAACGCCGTGGAAAGGTCCGGACCCAGACCGCGAATCGACAAGACCTGTGCACGACCATCCAGGCGCTGGGTGGTCAAACCCGGAAGGCGCGCCAGTGACTCGGCAATGGAGACATCGGGAAGCTTGCCAATGTCCTCAGCGGTAATCACTTCTACAATTGATTTTTCATCCCGCTTGGTCTTAATTGAAGATGCCAGTGAATTGCGAAACCCGGTGACGACAACTTCGTCTTCGGTTCCATTTGTCTCTTCCTGCGCCTGCGCGCTGTAGGCGACGGCAAATAACAGCGCAACCCCGGTGGCAACGCTACCCATCAACCGCGACTTTTGCAGCCCAAAATTCGATTTCATCCTGTCCTCCCAGACGTGTCTATCTCACCGTTTTTCACGAGAGCTCGCCATGATCATTGCAAAATTGTGCAAAGATGACAAGTTATCTTGCAAAATATTTTTAAAAGTGTGATATTTTTAGCAACATACCCCACCTGACATACCACATATTTACTAGTTTACCATCTGTATTATAAGGATTATTTATATATTCCTTAAGCCTCAACGCATTGGTTGTATTTTTTGCATTATTATGCAAATTAACCTAAACCACATAAAACAGCAACCACAAACCAGGCCCGCCTTATTTCCGACCCATCGCATGTATACGAATCGCAACCCCACCGCCGGGGGCAAGCCACAGGCGCAGAGCTTCGCCCCGGGCAATGGGTTTTTCTTCAATAACCATGGCGTAGGGATTGGTTTTCCAGTCAGCCTTTGGACCGTCACGATAAATCTGTGCCACATAGCGCTCATTGGCAGTCAAAAAATCCATAGGCAAGACAATCGTTCTCGCTTTTTCATCGCTCAATGCCCCAATATACCAGTCAGCCCCACCCCGGACCTTGCGTGCAATGGCAACATAATCACCAATTTCCCCGGCCAGCGCGATGCTGTCCTCCCAATCTGTGGGCACGTCCTTGATAAACTGAAAGGCTTTGGGCCGCTTCTCATAGTTTTTGGGCAGATCTGCCACCATCTGGATGGGGCTATAGAGCACCACATAGAGTGCCAACTGTTTGGCCAAAGTGGTTTGTACACGCGTCGGTGCATCCAGCCCATGACCAAAATCCAGATCAAATATACCGGGCGTAAAATCCATCGGCCCGGCCAGCATGCGCGTAAAAGGCAGAATGGCTGTGTGCTCTGGTGAATTGGGCGGCACACCCCAGGCATTATACTCCTGCCCACGAGCACCTTCCCGGCTGATCCAATTAGGATAGGTGCGCCGAAGGCCGGTATCCTTGACCGGCTCATGCGCATTAATGCTGATATGATGACGGGCGGCAGCCTTTACGACCCGCAGGTGATGATTGACCGTAAACTGGCCATCATGCCATTCATACCGGCGAGTGCCGTTTTCATCCACGCGCTGAATGCCGCCGCCATCGGCAACATAGCCGGTTTTGACAATGCGCACGCCCCGCTTTTCATAGAGCGCAAAGGCATCTTCCATCTGCGCTTCATAATTGCTCACATCACCAGAGGTTTCATGGTGGCCAATCAAGCGCACACCATGAGCGCGCGCATAGTCAGTAATTTCCTTCAGGTCAAAATCAGGATAGGGCTGGGTAAAGCTGAACAAGGCCCCGTTGTGAAACCAGTCGCCGTCCCAACCTATATTCCAGCCTTCGATCAGCACCCCCGAAAAACCGTTTTTGGCGGCAAAGTCTATATAATATTTTGCATTTTTGGTGGTTGCCCCGTGCTTTGGACCAGAACCCCACGTGTAGGTCTTGATATGCATACCCCACCAGATGCCAACATACTTTCCCTTCTCAACCCAAGACACATCGCCTAGTTTGTTTGGCTCATTCAGGTTCAGGATAAGGTCAGAATTGATCAGACCCACAGAGTCCGGTGCGATCTGAATGGTACGCCATGGTGTATTGAACGGCGCATCCGCCTTGACCAACACCCCGTCAGACCAGGGTGCCAGATCAGCTTTTAATAGCCCAGAGCGCTTCTGATCCAGAGACATGCCAGAATAGTCAACAAGGGCCGCCTCATGCAGGCTGAGATAAATGCCATCCGGGGTTTTCAAGGTGATCGGCGTATTAGCGCGCCCGACCTCTGAAAGAGGCGTTGCCTTGTAAAGGTATTCATAGCGGTTCCAGCCCCGCGCCGGTATCCACCAGGCGGTAGAGGCAGGATCCATGGCAAATTCGGTCAGCTCATCCACAATTTCCAGATGGACCTGCCCGCTTTGCGGCGGAATTTCATAACGAAAGCCAACGCCATCATTGAACACGCGAAAGCGTACGGCAAATCCGTTCGTCACCTTTCCTTTGGGCGCCTGCTCTAGAAAATGCACCAGCACTTCATTGTAATGCTCACGCATTTGGCGGCGTTCACCCCAGGGCTGTTCCCAGCGTCGGTCCAGACTGGCCCGCTCAACCTTCCCAAGACGCAAGCCCTCATCCAGTGGTGTCGCTGTTTTGAAGCGCATGCCCAAACGAGACGACATCACCACCGCCTTATCACCATAGGCGACCGCATAACGCGGCACGCCGCGCTCTACATCCACCCTCAGTACAATTTTCCCATCAGGTGACTTTAGAGCCACCTCTTTGGCCGCAACGGAACCCGCCAAAATCAGGAAGAGACCAAGACTGAACATGAGCATAGTCGCACGCCACCCCCGACAAACGGTCGGACGCAACCATGGAACACTCATCTCGTGATGGCTCATAACCTTCTCCTGATTTAATAGCGGGCCCCYTGCACGGACATCCATGGTGATAAGTTTTTCATTCAAATGCAAGTTTTTTGGTATTTTTTTGCAAACCCTTACGAATAATCGATTRCGCCATGACGATGAATATCGATCAAAAAATCATTAACTCCATATTTTATATTACTAATTTTCATATTTTTATAGACATACAGAAGCATTCAATTCGCATAATAATTTTGCATTATTATGCAATTTTTTATCAATGCCCTTGCAAATCCAAGAAATATGGTGTCACTAGTGGAAAAACAAGCAGATCGGCTACGACCGGGTGCATTACAGCCAACCTGTCGGTTTGGCCGYCAGGAGGGAGAACGACATGACTTACCGCACCGCCATCATTGCGCTTGCACTTGGTGCAATTTCCTGTTCGGCGCTGGGCAATGGCACAACTTCCGAGACCCCTCACGAGGAAGCTATTAAGCTCTATGCCCAGCGTCTACCTCAGGATGAAGTCGTTTATTTTCTTCTTCCCGATCGATTTGAAAACGGAGATAGCGCAAACGATACCGGCGGCGTTAAAGGCGATCGGCTGGTCAATGGTTTTGATCCGACCAGCAAAGGCTTTTTCCATGGCGGCGACCTGAAAGGCCTTACACAGCGTCTGGATTATATTCAGGGCATGGGTGTAACCGCCATATGGCTGGCCCCGATTTTCCAAAACAAGGCCGTACAGGGCGCAAAGGGTTCAGAATCCGCCGGCTATCATGGTTATTGGATCACCGATTTCACCAAGGTGGATTCGCATTTTGGCACCAATGACGATATGCGCGCCTTTGTGGATGCGGCCCACAAACGCGGCATGAAAGTTTATATGGATATAGTCACGAATCACACCGCCGATGTGATTGCCTATCGCGAATGCGAAGAGACTAGCTTTGACGCATCAAACCCCACCAAAAACGTTTGCACCTATCGCTCCAAAGCCGACTATCCTTTCACTACACAAGGCGACATCAATGGCGCGCCGATCAATACTGACTTTATGGGCGACCGGCCGCCTTTTCAGACTAAAGAAAATTTTGAGGGCCTGAAACGCACGGACTTTGCCTATACGCCTTACATTCCCAAGGGCGAAGAGGATGTCAAAACGCCGGCATGGCTGAATGATCTGCGGTATTACCATAATCGTGGCGACTCCACCTTCGAAGGGGAATCCTCGCTTTATGGAGATTTTGGCGGTTTAGATGATATCAATACCGAAGACCCMCGTGTGGTCGYCGGGTTTATMGATRTWTTCAAACAATGGATCAGCGATTATCRTATTGATGGCTTTCGCRTTGATACKGCCCGYCACGTCAACGCCGAATACTGGCARGCMTTYATYCCKGCWATMCRRRARCAYGCMRCYTCYNTTGGSMWTCCCNAATTTTTAYATTTTTGGYGAARYCKGSGSCRWWGMCCCCGSYGRWYTGGCGCGYYWYACMMGRGTAGACGGCTTYCCKKCMGTACTGGATTTTGCYTTTCAAMACGYCGCCARAGAKGTYTTTGTCGAYGGYGCYRGCACRGATCGRTTTGATRCCCTTTATGCYGCCGATKYGCTCTATRAGGGCGGYGAAGAGACKGCRCTGRCCCTGCCMACMTTTYTGGGCAATCAYGAYAGAGGGCGTCTGGCCGGKTTTTTACGGCAGAATCACCCGAAAATGAGTGATCAGGAAATATATTCCCGGGTGCGCGCTGCCACGGCGTTTATGTTTTTCAGTCGCGGCGTGCCGGTGATTTATTCTGGCGATGAACAGGGTTTTGTCAGCGATGGCATTGATCAGGATGCCCGCGAAGACATGTTCCCCAGCAAAGTGGCCATCTATAATGACAATGACCTGATTGCCACGGACGCCACCACGGCGATCAGCAATTTTGATACTTCTCACCCGCTTTATAAAGACTTTGCCGCCATGGCGCGCCTATATCATCAATACCCGGCCCTGCGCCGTGGACAGCAAAAATTGCGCCTGACAGAAAAGGAAGGCGGTATAGTCGCCTTTTCCAGGACCATGCCAGGCGGTGAGGAATACCTGATCATTATCAACACCCGCGCCCAGACCAGAACCGTTCAGATTTCGGTAGATCCGCGCTCAGAGCGCTTTGAAAGCCTATACGGCCAGTGCGCGCCCTCGGTACAGGCCCGCAGCAGTTATGGCGTTACTATTGACGGCTTTGGGGTGCAGGTCTGCAAAGCTCTGGCGCAAAAGGAAACACCATGAACTTGCCGCTGAATGCCACTGCGGCAACGCCGACAACCACAACACCAGACGCCAAGGCCGCCGCGCATCGCCCATGGTGGCGCGGCGCGGTTATCTATCAGATATATCCGCGCAGCTTTCTGGATACCAATAGCGACGGCATTGGCGACCTGCGCGGCTGCATTGAGGGGCTGGAATATATCGCATCTCTGGGGGTGGACGGGGTTTGGATATCGCCATTCTTCACCTCCCCCATGAATGACTTTGGATATGATGTTGCTGATTATTGTGATGTCGACCCCATTTTTGGCAATCTGGAAGACTTTGACGAGCTGGTCGAAAAAGCCCACCGGCTAAACCTGAAGGTGATCATTGATCAGATCTATTCCCATACCTCTGATGCTCATGACTGGTTTCAGGAAAGTCGCCAGGATGCCAGTAATGCCAAGGCGGACTGGTATGTCTGGGCGGACCCCAAGCCCGATGGATCGCCGCCGAATAACTGGCAATCGGTTTTTGGCGGCCCAGCATGGACCTGGGAAGCACGGCGCGGTCAATATTATCTGCATAACTTTCTGCGCAGCCAGCCGGACCTGAATGTACGCCGCAAAGAGGTTCAGGACTCCCTGTTGAAAGTTGCAAAATTCTGGCTGGATCGCGGCGTCGATGGCTTTCGCCTGGATGCCATTAATTTTGCCATGCATGATCCGCAATTGCGCGATAATCCACCTGCCCCCACAGAGGGCAGGATCATTTCCCGCCCCTTTGACCTGCAACAACATATTTATAATCAGTCCCATCCAGATATTTTGCCATTTCTGGAAAGAGTGCGCGCCGTGGTCAATGCCTATGAGGACCGCTTTACGGTGGCCGAAGTCGGTGGATCCGATCCCATTGGCGAGATGAAAGCCTTTACACAAGATGCCAAACGGCTTGATTCTGCCTACAGCTTTGATTTTCTCTATGCGGACAAGCTTACCCCAAACAAGCTGAAAAGCGCGCTGAATACCTGGAGCGAAACTGAGGATGAAGGCTGGCCATCCTGGGCCTTTTCCAATCATGATTC
>NVVU01000075.1 GCA_002733485.1 Robiginitomaculum sp. | reverse complement strand
CGTAATTAAAGCTACGCGGTTCGCCCCAGTTTCGCATTTCCTGATTGGCACTCTCGTCCGCGCCATCGGGCACGTCATCGGCCATAATATTAGGCAAAGAGAGGAGCTTATCTTGCAATTGTGTATTCAGATCAGCACTCAAAGCCTGTTGCGTAGCAATTACGGCTTTCAGATCAGAAACTGTTTCACGCAAACGTTGAAACTCTGCCTCATCGCCCTTGGCCTTGGCCGCACCGATCAATTTGGAAGCTTGATTCCGATCTGTTTCTGCCTCTTGCTGCAATGAAATTGCGAGCCGCAATTTCTCATCCAGTTCGATAAGCTGCATGGCCTGCGGTGCCAGCCCGCGCCGTGCCATGGCGGCATCAAATGCATCAGGCTCCAAACGTATGGCTCGTATGTCGTGCATGGGTAAGTATCCGTCACTCTGAGGATTGCGGGTTTACCCCCGCCCTTTGCATTCGTCCACCGGACAATCTGCGCTTTGGCTTTTCGTTATCTCTTTTGTGTCCATCCTTCGATGGCTTCACACCTCAGCATGAGGGCCATCATCAGGGGCATCCTTCACCCTGCGACGTGCGGGATCTCACGGGGCTGGCGACTTTATCGCCTTTATAAAATTATAGCCCTGCCATAATTTGTGTCTGGTTTTATACCACAAGCTGTGATGACGAACGTTGGTGAGAAACTGTCGAAGCGGTTCCCAGTATTGTTCCGGTTGCCCTTTTTCGTGCCATCGCCAAAATTCTTCCACCCATGGGGAGGCTGCAAAAACGTCTTTAGCCCGATCAGGCGTTTCACTGAAATAATATTGCGGGTGAAGCAGAATAAAGAACCGGGTATTTAAGGCTATGGCCTTCATCAATCTGTATTGTAAGTCCACAGTGATATCTCCCCGCGCCAGACGGGGAGCAAGACCGCCATCGCTATACCTGTCTCCGACCGGTCCATGACGATTATGCGTCCAGATCAAAGCCTTTTGGGCATAGGCGGGATAAAAGAAACTGTTATTCCTTAGTCCATTGGGGCAGGCCGGTCCGCCATGGGGCGAAAAATGATTGATGGCAAACCCGCGCCGCGTGAGCGCTTCCATGTCCTCGTTAAAGTGCGCTTCTATTTTTGACGGATCAAAACCTGCGGTTTGATAGGCATTACAGTGATAGGTAAAGCAGTTACCTTGCTCCTGCGTCGCCAACAACCGATCATAGTCAATTGGATAGGGCGTTTCCGTGCCCTTGATCATAGTGCGGGTAAAAAGAGCGGTGGTGGATACAATGTCGTTCGCGGCCTGATGCTCACAGACATGCACCGTCTGTTTCGGGCCACTGTCACAATCATGCATGAAGAGGATATCAATGACCGGCTGATCATTGGATTTAACCTCTTTTTTCCAGGCCCTGAACTCGGCTTTGTATGCTGCTTTAAGATCCTTTTCCGTACGAAAGGGCGCATCCGAATTAAAAGACAGGTCGGCAAAGGTACGAAAGCGGACTCGGGGAGATTGTTTGAGAATGGCAAACAAACTCGCCAGATAGGTAAAGGGCAAATAGCCAGGACGTTTGCATGCCAGCCAGTTCATTGGCGACGCCATATCTCTATGCGGGGAATGGAATACTCAATTCCATATTTTGCTCTTTTGCGCAGCGGGGGAACTTCAATTTTGATGGCATTTTTTTCAGCCCATTCCTTGCGCACGCGCTCGACCACCTCCAGAAAGGCTTCATTGCCGGGCACCGGATTATTCCAGGGTGCAATCCACATCCACCCCTTTGGGGAGAGCGACGCCGCCACATCATCAAGAAAGACGCCCAGACGTTCCTCCGATGAAAACCAACAACAATTAATACTGCCACGACAGAAAATACCGTCAAAAACCGTGCCTTTATAGGGCCAATCCTGTTTGAGGTTAGCAACGGTCATGTCATGCCCGCGCAACTCGCCCAGTGCGCCAACCGCCGGATCAAAATCACACCCATAGGTGCGATCAGCACCGGCCTGTTTGGCCAGATCAAGAAAATCGCACTGGCCCGGCCCAATATCGAGAATTCGCTTATTCTTGAACGCCGCCCTTCTAAGGTATTTTTTGATTATATGCCTGAACGGCTCAACACCAATATCCGGATTGCGCATATTGGGCTGAACGGCGGCACTCATGATTTCTTTTTCTTCAACGCTATAGAGCAAACCAGATCATCCTTATGTTTCAGGCGTCCTCTTCGGCCTCATCTTCCTCGTTGCGTTTGCGTTCGATCAACGCCACGCTGAAGATCGAGATTTCATAAAGCAACAACACCGGAACGCCTAATATGATCTGGCTGATGACATCGGGCGGGGTGAAAAACGCGGCAAAGGCCAGGATGCCGACAATGGCAAATTTGCGTCCCTTGCGTAGGCCCGACGCACTGACCAGCCCTACCCTGCCCATCAAGGTCAGCACCACGGGGAGTTGAAATGAAAACCCGAAGGCAAGAATCAATGTAGTAATGAGGCTCAAATACTCGCTCACCCGGGTCAGAAGCGTTATGGCGATGCGCGTATCATCCGGGGTCGGGGCCTGTTCCTGCATCAGCGCAAAGCGCATAACCATAGGCATCATGATGAAGTAAACAAAGCTGGCCCCCAGCGTAAAGAGCACTGGGGACGCCACCATGAAAGGCAAAAACGCACCGCGTTCATTGCGATAGAGCCCCGGTGCCACAAAGCGGTAAATCTGAAAGGCAATAAAGGGAAAGGCCAGTATGATCGCTCCAAAGAGCGCCAGCTTGACCTTGACGARGAAAAAYTCCATCGGCCCGGTGAAAATCAGCTTGGGYACAATGGCATTGCCAGACTGGTTGCTGACCAGCTGCGCGGCAACGGTAAAGGGTCGTAACAAAAAGTCATAAATCGGCAGGGCAAAGGCAAAGCAGACACCAAAGGCTATGGCCACCGCGACCAGTGCCCAGATGATGCGGGTGCGCAGTTCCAGCAAATGATCCAGCAAAGGCGCGCGGCTGGCTTCAACCTCGTCCTCGTCTTCGTCCGTTTTGGGGGTGTCATCAGGAGGCGGCGTCATCACGCACTTCATCTTCGGTTTTTTTCAGATCTTCGGCAATCTCGGCAATGGGGTTGGCGTTTTTGATGGCTTCGATCTCTTTGCGTAATTCGTCCAGTTCCACTTCGTGGCCCATATCCTCAAACGCGCCCTGAAACTCGCGGGCCATGCCCCGGGCCTTGGCCACCCAGCCACCGACTTTGCGCAACATACCCGGCAGGTCACGCGGGCCCACCACCACCAAAGCGACAATGGCGATCAGCAGAAATTCGGTAATCCCAAGTTGTGGAAGCATGATGCGCTAGACTTCTAGTCTTCTGAAGAGGTGCTTTTTTCGCGGCGGGCGGTACCGTCAATGGTTTCGCCCTTGTCCTCTATGATCGGATCATCGTCTTTCAGCCCCTTGCGGAAGCTTTTAATGCCTTTGGCCAGATCCCCCATGACCGAAGAAATCTTGCCACGCCCGCCAAAAAGGATCAGCGCAACCACGGCAACAACTATAATCTGTAATGGACCAACTGAACCCATAACCCGGACCTTCCTATTGCATTAAACGAGCGAACCAAGAATACCCGTCGCGGGCAGGTTTGGCGAGGTGTTTTTACTGCTCATCGTTACTGCCCATATAATCAGTGTGAAATTCCGATGCCTCTTCCATGGGTTCATCCAGTGGCAGTTCCGCATCATCCATCACATCAGACGGGCTTGGCACGGTAAAGCCCGCCGGCACGCGGCTGTCCAGAAGACCCGCTGCTTTCAGTTCGTCCTTGCCCGGCAGATCATCAATGCGTTCCAGCCCGAAATGGCTTAGAAACGCATCCGTTGTGCCATAAGTGACCGGGCGGCCCGGGGTGCGGCGACGACCACGAAGACGCACCCATTTCATTTCCATCAGCAAATCCAGCGTACCTTTGGAGACCGCCACACCCCGAACATCTTCAATCTCGGCCCGGGTTACCGGCTGGTGATAGGCAATGATGGAAAGGGTTTCCAGCGCCGCATTAGAGAGCTTGCGCGGCTCCTCGCGCTCCTCCACCAGAATATGGGCCAGTTCGGGTGCAGTTTGCAGGCGCCATTTATCGGCAACCCGGACCAGATTTATCCCGCGCGCCGCATAGTCCTGTTCCATGCGGGCCAGCAAAGCGGTGCACTCTGCATTGCCCGGCAGGCGCGTGCGAATGGTTTCCATATCCAGCGGTTCGGCGGCAGCAAACATAAGCGCCTCTAGCATGCGGTAATGTTCTTCATCGCGGGCGCTGACCGGGTGCAGGCCCGGCAAACGCGGTGCATGGCCCTGGGCGCCGGTATGTCTGGTGCGCGCGGCCAGGGTCTTAACGGCTTCCTCAATGGCGTCCAGGGTCGGGTTTTCATCCTCGCTCATGATCATTTTTCCCGGGTTGAACAGGARCGAACATAAAGGGGCGCAAAGGCACCAGCCTGGCGCAGTTCAGCCTTGCCTTCCTTGGCTAGTTCCAGGGTAGCCACCAGTGAGCTGGCCAGTATGGATGAACGTGGCGGTGCATCCTTGCTGGCTTTGATGCGGGCAGGCAATAACGTATCCAGCGCCGTCCATTCGCGGATTTTACCCAGCACACGCTCGAGGCGCTCGCGGGCTTCCTCCAGCGCGTACACAATCGGGGCTTTCATGGTCAGGTGCGCCCGCGCCACCCGGGATCGGCGTACCGCATAGGCCTTTAAGAGGTCATAAATACTGGCCTCGAAAACCGGCGAAGTGATGCGACGCACGCCCTCGGGCGCGCCCCGGGTGAAGGTATCAATGCCGGTGCGGGTTTGTTCCATCAAGACCTTCGAGGCCAGGCGCATGGCGTGCAAACGGCGAAGGCGAAAGGCCAGCCGCACCGCCATTTCCTCGCCGCTTGGTTCCTCGTCATCCTTTTTTGGGGTGGGCAGCAACAGGCGTGATTTCAGATAGGCCAGCCATGAGGCCATCACCAGATAATCAGCGGCTAATTCGATACGGACTTCTTTGATGCGCTCAATAAAGCTGAGATATTGTTCGGCCAGCTCCAGAATTGAAATATTGCGTAAATCCACTCTTTGCTTGCGCGCCAGCTCCAGCAAAACATGCATCGGGCCTTCGAAGCCATCTATATCCACGATCAGGGGCGTATTTTCGCCAAGGGCCTGCCGCGCGGCCTCAAAGGGCAGGTCTTCTTCAAATTCCTGCACACTCATACCCGCCCCCTGTTCAGGCGCGCCATCCAGACCTCAGCCTGCGCCTCGGCCTCGGCCCGCGAAAAGGCGTCCGCGCTGGCCCCGGTGCGGGCCGCCTTCGCCCGGCGCAAAGCCTCTCCGCTTAAAATGGGGGCTGCCGCTGCAACCTGTTGCATGTCGCCCAAAACGCCATTGCATTGCAACACCACATCGCAACCGGCCGACAGCGCCGCGCCGGTGCGTTCCGCCAAACGGCCCCGCAAGGCCTTCATGTCCAGATCATCACTCATCAATAAACCATCAAAGCCGATTCGCCCCCGGATCACCTCTTTTATCATAATTGAGGAACAAGTGGCGGYATWWTCKKKATCAAAGGCGTTATAAATAACGTGACCAGTCATAGCCATCGGGGCGTCCTTCAAGGCCGTGAAGGGCAAAAAGTCATGGGATTGCAGTTCATCCTGACTGGCAGTCACCACCGGCAGCGCCTTATGGCTGTCCACATCAGCGCGGCCATGACCCGGCATGTGTTTGATAATGCCGCTGACTCCACCCGCGTTCAGCCCATCAAGGCAGGTCTGCCCCAGCACGGCGGTTATGGCCGGATCGGTTGAAAATGCCCGGTCGCCGATAATGGGGTCCGCATGTTTTGACGGCAGATCCAGCACCGGCGCGCAGTCCACATCAATGCCGATGCTCGCCAGCCTTGCCCCGATGGCGGCATAGTTCGCTCGTACCGCCGCCTGTGTATCTTCGGGCGACAAACTGGATTGCGCAAAAATTTCTGCCGGCGGGCCAATGCGCCCACCAATGGCACGCAGCCGCGAAACCCGTCCCCCCTCCTCGTCAATCAGAATGGGGGCATGGCGACCAACGGCCTCGCGAAGATCTGCACAAAGGGCCGCAATCTGCGCCTCGCTTTCACAATGGCGTCCAAAAAGGATGAACCCCCATGGCTGGGCCTCGGCAAAGAAAGATTTTTCATCCTTGCTTAAGCGCGTGCCTTCGCAGCTAAAAATACAAGCCCGCATGCTCAACGACGCACCACAAGGCAGTCCTGGCCGCTCTTCTTTAACTGGTCACAGAAGGTTTTGGCACTGTCCCGGTCCGCAAAACTGGAAGCTCGCAAACGATAATACACCCCTTTGGCCCCCAGATCAGCCCGTTGTACGTTCGCGGAGAGGCCCGATGTAGCCTGTGCCAGACGCCCGGTCAGCCTTTCCCAGGCCGCCTGAGCCTGAACCTCAGAGCGAAACGAGGCAATCTGCACCAGAAAAGCACCATCGGTGGGCGCGGCCTTTACCGGCGGTTTAGAGATCGTCTTGGCCACAGGCTTTGCCACGGGTTTCGGCTTTGGCTTGGTCTGCGCCGGTGCCGGTGTGGTTTTGGGTGCCACTTTGGCCACAGGCGGCGGGGTAATGGTTCTGGTCGGACGTGCCATAGGCTCTTCGCTAAGCGGTGCGGTTTTGATCTTTTCCACCGGCGCGGCCTTTATATCGTCCAGCGGTTCATAGGCGCGATTTCCCAGATTGGGGGTCGGCGTACCATGGCTTTCGCTGGGCCTGGTTTTGATGGGCCCTGACTCAGCAGTGACATGGGGGGCGGCATCGCGGCCACCCTTGCGTAATCCCTGATGATAGGCGGTGTACACCACTGCGGCAAAGNCCAGCAACACCGCAATAGTCACCACCAGCAATAGAGGACCTCGGTTTTCATCCCCGTCATTACGGGCATCAAACCCATCACGGTCATATGACGGGGCGTAGATCCTGTCGTCCTTATCAACCATCGTATCCAACCATTAATACGTTCCTGCCATCCGCGAATCACTTAAGGCCCGGAGCCTATCTTAAAGATAGCTGTCCATAGACAACAGGCGTTTGTGTTCTTCCATGGCAAAGGTGTCGGTCATGCCGGCAATATAATCACACACAACCCGGGCGGTGGCCTTGCCCTTTGACCCATCGGTTTGGGCACTAAGCTCATCATTCAGTAAATTCGGCTCGTTCAGGAAGGCATCAAACAATTCGCGCACGGCCCGGCGGGCCTTGGTACGGGTACGATTAACGGTGTAATGGCGATACATTTTTTCCAGCAAAAATTTACGCAATGCATTGATATTGACCATCATTTCATCTGAAAAGCCGATCAACGGCGCGCTCATCATCCTCACTTCGTCGGCGCTTTGCGGATTACTGGTTTTGATGCGTCGGTTTGATTCTTCCAGCAAATCATTGACCCATTTGCCAATCAGGCGACGCACCGCCTCACGAATTATACGATTGCGCGACAGCCCCGGATGCGCGGCCATCACCTCCTCAAAGGTGGGGCCGACCAGCGGTAATTCCATCAATTGCTCAATAGAGATGATCCCGGCGCGCAGGCCATCATCAATGTCGTGATTATTATAGGCAATGTCATCGGCAAGTGCTGCCACCTGGGCTTCTGGTCCGGCATAGGTATGTGGTTCCAGCCATTCCCAGCCCTCAAAATGGGTAAAGGCCCAGGGCAGGCCATCGCAATCAGAGGCAGAGCTACACATCGGCCCATTATGCTTGACCACCCCTTCCAGGGTTTCCCAGGTCAGGTTCAGGCCGTCAAAGTCCGGGTAAACATGCTCCATCTGCGTGACAATGCGCAAAGTCTGGGCATTGTGATCAAAGCCGTCATAGCCCTTCATGGCCTCGTCCAGCACCTCCTCACCCGCATGACCAAAGGGTGGGTGGCCCAGATCATGGGCCAGCGCCAGGGTTTCGGCCAGATCCTCGTCCAACCCCAGCACCCGGGCGATGGAGCGGGCAATCTGCGCCACCTCCAGCGAATGAGTAAGGCGGGTGCGGTAATAATCATCCGCATGGGCGACAAACACCTGGGTTTTGTGCTTCAGCCGACGAAAGGCAGTGCAATGGATTACCCGGTCACGGTCGCGCTGAAACGCAGTGCGGGTGGCGCTGGGGGCCTGTGGGAACAGTCTTCCCCGGCTCATTAGCGGGTCCGAGGCAAAGGGTGCACGTGGCGGTATCTTGAATATTTCTGACATTAATTTACTTTGAAAAAGAAAAGATACCCCCATATAATGAAAACCAGTCATTATTCCTACTGCTAAGGTGGAGCAAAACCCATGAGTGACACAGATGTGCGTCTTTCTTCTGCGGCGGCCAAACGCATCAATGCCATAATGAGCGAGCACCAGAAAACTGCTTTACGCGTTGCGGTGGTTGGCGGCGGATGTTCCGGGTTTTCCTATACCTTTGATTTTGCCGATGCGCCGCAAAAAGATGATCTGGTGATCAAACGCGATGGAGCCATGGTGGTGATTGATAATGTCTCGCTGGATTTTCTGGCCGGGTCCGAGATTGATTATTCTGACGAACTGATCGGCGCCGCCTTTAAAATCAACAATCCCAATGCCAAAAGCGGCTGTGGTTGCGGCACCAGTTTTTCTGTCTGAGCCACAGCAAACCCACACAAATCTTTTGACCCCTGCGGGTCCACTGTTTATCACCATCCCATGGTGAATTCGCCCCCCCCTGCCCCCATACTGCGTGTCCCGTTCTGCCAACCCGATTATGGGCGCGAAGAACGCGCCGCGTTCGAAGAGGCCATTGCCGGTGGTCGACTGGAGGGCGGCGGTGCACAAACCCGTGCCTGTGAAACCCTGATGGAACACTCCACCGGTGCAGAGCGGGTATTGATCACCCCTTCGTGTACGGCGGCGCTGGAAATGATGGCGCTGGCGCTGGAACTGGGTCCGGGCGATGAAGTTATTGTGCCGGCCTTTACTTTTGTTTCCACCGCCAATGCCTTTGCCCTGCGTGGGGCGGTGCCGGTTTTTGCCGATATTGACCCGCTGACCATGAACCTCGATGTGGAGGCGGCGCGCGCCGCCATCACCCCCAAAACCCGCGCCATCATGCTGGTCCATTATGCCGGGGTGGGGTGCGAGATGGAGGCCTTTGTCGATCTGTGCGCCCGGCATAACCTGGTCTTGCTGGAAGATGCAGCCCAGGCGGTGGGCGCGCATTGGAATGGCAAGGCCCTGGGCAGTTTTGGGGCCATGGGGGCGTTCAGCTTTCATCACACCAAGAACATCACTTGCGGTGAAGGCGGGGCCTTGCTGGTGAATGATCCGGCACTTGTCAAACCTGCTGAATTCATTCGCGACAAGGGCACGGACCGGGCGGATTTTTTACGCGGCCAGATCAGCAAGTATGAATGGCGGGTGCTAGGCTCATCCTATCTGCTGAGCGAGCTGGCCGCCGCAGTTCTCCTGGGCCAGTTTCGCCGTGAAGAGTCTCTGAATAAAGCTCGTATGCGGATCTGGCAGGCCTATGATCAACGCTTTGGGCTGATCAATTCTTTGCGCACGCCGCATATTCCCGGGGCGGCGCACCATAACGCCCATATTTACCACATCCGCTTTTCCAATCAGAAATTACGCGATGATTGCGCCGCCTTTATGCGCGCCCACGGGGTGATGGCCGCGCCGCATTATGTGCCGTTGCACACGACCCCGGCGGGGCGCAAATATGGCCGCACATCGGGCGAGTTGCCCCACACCATCGATGCAGCACAAACCCTGCTCCGCCTGCCGCTTTACAGCGCCATGAGCGATGATGAACTGGCGCTGGTCATCGATACTATGGAGGCATTTTTGCACCAGAACGGGTTGGCGACATCGTGATGGATCTCGACAGGCGCACGCTGGCCCTGATGCTGCTAAGCGGGCTTTTGGGCCTGGCGTTTTTATGGCTGCCGCTTAG
This sequence comes from Robiginitomaculum sp., assembly GCA_002733485.1. Lineage (GTDB taxonomy): Bacteria > Pseudomonadota > Alphaproteobacteria > Caulobacterales > Maricaulaceae > Robiginitomaculum_B. Next base: position 5,535 of record NVVU01000075.1, on the reverse strand, counting down.
CGTACTTTACTATCTAAATCGCGGCCTCGATGTCTCGGATACCGGCCATTATTATGCCAGCCTGTATCACTTTGCCGATATCCGCATGATGAGCACCCAGTTTCCGCTGGTATGGAAGCTGATCCCGCATCCCGACAATATCCTGGTCAATCGTTTGCTGGTATTTGTGTTGCTGATGGGCAGCAGTGCGGCGCTATTCATACTGGCTGCCAAAGCGGTTTTGCCCGCCAAAATGCTCTCAAAGGTAAAGGTCTGGCTGTTGGCATGCGCGGGAGCGGGCGCCGGCGCGCTGTTTTATTATTACTGGCTTCCCGATCCTTCTTATAACTCCATCGGGGTAATCCTGATGGCGCTGGTTTTGGTGGCGACCTTTGCCTTGACCGGCATAGAAGACCAGCATAGCTGGTCGTTTCGTAGCGCCGCTTTGCTAGCCGGGTTTACCGGGTTGGGGCTAGCCGCCACCCGGCCCATTACTGCGCTGATCATGGCGCTGATCGGTGCGGTTCTGTTTTTCATGCTGGCCCGGCTTTCCTGGCAAAGACTGGCACAGCTTATCCTGTTTGTGGTGCTGGGGGCCGTGGTTTTCTTTGTGCTCGTGCAAATTTTTATCGAACCTTTGCCGGTCACGCTTGAGCGTATTCATGGGGGTCTGCAAAAACGTGAAATTCTGGGCACCAATCAATTGGTTGCCAAGGGCTTGAGCCTTCTTGGAAAAGAAGCCACCACCGTTCTGCACACCGCACCCTGGGCGCTGTTGCTGGCCAGCCTTGGCGGGGCGTTTGCCGCCCCGGGGGTGGCAGATCGCTTTGCCAAAGCGCAATGGCTTCGCCTTGGTGGTGTGGGATTGGGGGCAATCGGTCTGATCTGGATGCAGATTATCTTTTGGCAGCAAAGCCAGTCGCTAGTGCAGGTGCCGTTGGAGAAACTGACGTATTATCTGGTTAATCTTGGGCTGATTGCCGTTTTTTGCAGTGCGATTGCAGGCATGTTGACAGCCAATAAAGACACACGAATTTTGTATTGGCGTCTGGCGGGCGTTAGTACCCTTTTGCTGCTGGCAACCCTGAGTCTGACCATATTTGGTACCGGTTACTGGATCCGCAAAGCGGGCATTGCCAGCGTGTTTGTGGTGCTGGCCAGCGTCCTGATGGCGCTGCAAATGGCCCGGGGCACAGGCTATATCTGGTCTCTGGCCATGATGAGCGCGCTGATCCTGCCCCTCTGGGCCACACGCACCACCATGGTGAACCATCCTTATCGGCTGGAAACGTCCCTGAGCGCGCAAACCCAAAAAACCAGCATTCGCGGCGGGCGCAGCACGCTGCGTCTGGATCCACTGACCAAAGTATTTTTTGACCGCCTGAGCGCCGCCGCCGATGAGATGGGACCAGTGGACCAGCGCCCGATCCTGATTGACCTTTCGGGCCGTTTGCCCATGGCGCAATATCATATGCAGGCGCGGCCCGCTTTCACCCCATGGATATTGAGCGCCTATAAGGGATCAAATGCATTTCTGGCTCATGTGATTGCGCAAATGAGTGATGAGCAGCTGGCGCGGGCCTGGATACTGGATGCCCCCGCGTACAAATATCACATGGACCCGGCCCCCATCGCAGAGCGTGGTCATCAGCTGGATCGCGATTACCGAACCGTTACCACTGCCTTTGCGCCTTATATCAAAACCGATATCGTTCTCCTCGCCCCCAAATCAAAAGGGGCAGAGTAGAACCGTGTCCAGCACACTTAAATCCACGGCCTTTCTGGCGCTGAAAATCATCGTCAGCGTGGGTCTTTTGTATTTTATTTTTACACTGGTGGATGTGCGCTCAGCCTTCAAGGCAGCCGCTGGGGCCAATTTTTCCCTTTTGTTGCTGGCTGCCATAGTCCGTGGCAGCGTGTTTTGCTTTGATGCCCTGCGCCTGCACTGGATGACCCCGATCAGTGGCCTGCCCTATGTGCAGCATTTACGTCTGGCCCTGCGCGGTGCGTTTTTCTCGCAAATGGGTTTTGGTTTTCTGACTGGCGATGCCTATCGTGCCGTGGGTTATGCCAAGGGCTCAGCCAAAACGGCAGGCGCTTTATCTGAACCGGCGGCGCATTTGCTGGCGGCGCGCCTCGCCGGGATTACCATGACCGCTTTAATCGCCCTGATGGCGGCGCTTTACCTGATTTTCAGTGGCAATATCGCTTTGCACGGCTTTGCCGTGCGCGTTGGCTATGGCGTTGTGGGCGGCGGCGCGGCGGTAGGTATTGTTTTGTGGCTGGGGATAAAGGTCCTGCCCCGTTTTGCACCGCCCGCCATGCAAATGCGGCTGGAACACGGGCTGGCGGCGCTACGCAGTCTTGGTCCTCGCATCTGGATGCTCAGCCTGTGGGTAATCCTGCTGCGCGGTCTTTCCCTGTGGCTGATCTTTATCGCTTTGCACCTGAGCCTTTCCTTTTTTGTGCCGCTGCTGGCCAGTGTTACCGGCACGCTGGTGACGCTGTTGCCGCTGGCCTTTGGTGGGCTGGGCCTGCGCGAAGGCGCGGTAGCGGGCGTGGCTACGCTTTTTGGTGTACCCGCCGCCTTGAGCGTAAGCGCGGCCATTTTGTTGCGCCTAAGCGTGGTCAGCGCCGCGTCTCTGGGTTTGCTTATSAGCCTCTTTTTGCCAGAAATGGACCGCCCGGAAGCGAAGGGCAAGCCATGACCAGTCTCGCTGTCATGCAGCCGGTTTACCTGCCCTGGCTTGGCTATTTCGAGCAAATGGCCCTGTGCGATCATTTTATTTATCTGGATGATGTGCAGTACACCAAACAGGACTGGCGCAATCGCAACCGCATCCGCACCAAGAAAGACTGGTGTTGGCTGACCATACCGGTGTGCAAAGGCGGCCTGAATACCCGGCTTTGCGATGTGCGCATTAGCGACCATAAAAACTGGGCCCGGGCGCATCTTTTATCGATCCGGCAGAATTACGCCCGCGCCCCTTTCTTTGCAGAGGTGTTCCCCTTGCTGGAAAACCATCTAACTACGCCCCYGGATTTGCTGGCCRATCTGACCATCAGCCTGATCGCGGGTTTTACGGATTTTCTGGAGATCACAGCGCCTACCCAACGCGCTTCTGATATAGAGAGCAGCACCAGCGATCCGGTTGCGCGCATTATCGAGCTGTGCCGCCATGTGGGGGCCGATGTCTATTATACCGGCCCGTCGGCGGCTTCTTATCTGGATACAGGCGCGCTTAAAAATGCAGGTATCACCGCGATTTTTCAAGACTATCATCACCCGGTCTATACCCAGGTCTACCCCGGCTTTGAAAGCCATATGGCTGTGCTGGATTTGTTGATGACGCAAGGCCCGGCAGCGCGGTCCACCTTGTTGTCCTCGCCCATTCCGGCGGTGCTGCGCCAATGAGCGCGCCGCTGATTTTCGTTACCGGCGCGCCGCGCTCGGGCACCACTTTGGTGGATAAAATGCTCTGGTCCCTGCCCGCCGTGGACTGTTTTTCCCAGCCTTTGCCATTATTGCTAACCCAGATCAAATGCGCGTTTTTAGAGGGGCGTAACGCCCCCCAAAGCGCAATGGCCCATCCGCTGAATGATCAGCAATTTGAAAATGCCTATCTGGAAACCGCCTTTTGCGATTTTTTGCAAGGCAAACGCCTGTCCGCGAAGACTATAGAGGCGGCCATAGACGCCATGGCTGACTATTCGGGCCAGTATTTCAAACCGGACGATCCCCAAAGCGTCCTTGCCGACTGGACGGGAAATGACCTGGCCAGCTTTGCCCGGCATTATTTTGATCGTTTTGCGCAAAAGCCGCGCGTCCAGCGCCAGGCCATCGCCTGGAAAGAAACCGGTGCGGAAGAGTTTTTGCCCTATTTTCTGTCGCAGGGCATAAAGGCCATTCTTATCTTGCGCGATCCGCGCGATATTGCCGCCTCTCTTTATTATGGACGCGCCGATACCCATGCAGGCCAGCCAAGGCCGCTTTTGTTTACGGCACGTCAATGGCGCAAATCGGCGGCATTTTTTGACCATTTTAGCAATGACGACAATGTGCTGTGCGTACGTTATGAAGATCTGGTGGCCGCCCCGGATACCCACCGGCAAAACTGGCAGGCCTGGCTGGGCCTGGATGGTATCAATGGCGGGGTTTCCCTGCAAAGTCAGAACGGGAAAAGCTGGAGCGGCAACAGCTCGTTCGAACCGTTTGACGGAATTTCCATGAAAGCCGTAGGACGCCACCGCGCGGTGCTTGACGATGATGAGCGTAGTTTCATCGAAGCGCTCTGCTATGGCGAAATGCGCATGACTGGCTATACGCCTGACATAAGCGCTGATGCGGTACTGGACCGCCTGCAAAACGGTCCGGCCAGTGACTATCTGGAACGAGAATCGCTGACCCATTATGCCTATGACGAAACGCGCAAAGGCGAGGAAAGCGCACGCTGGCATACGGCCATGAACAAAAACGCGCCCTTTGATCCGGCCATGTTTCTCTTTGCCGATCACCAGCGCGCCGTGCAAAAGGCGCTAAACCCATGAGCCCCCGGATCGTCACCGCCGCGCGGGCCTCGGCCTTGATTTATGGTCTGGCCAAAGCTGGCCCAGAGGGGGTGTGGCTGTTGCCCGCCAATGTCTGCCCGGCGGTGCCGCTGGCCCTGATGCAGGCCGGGCGCGCCTTTGCTTTTGTAGATATAGACCCGGCCAGCCTGTGCATGGATGTAAAACTGGCAGCACAAACCATCCGCCAGACCCCAGCGGTCGCCGGGCTGATTTATGTGCATACCTATGGTTATGCCCCGCAGGCGGAAACGGATTTACAGGCCTTGCGCAACGCCTTGCCCACGGGCGCGATTTTGGTGGACGATCAGTGCCTTGGCACGCCGCGCACCGATCTTGAAAGCCTTGATCTTCATGGGGCCGATGCGGTGATTTTCAGCACCGGTTATGGCAAGGTGCTGGACCTTGGCGGGGGCGGTTATGGTATCTTTTTTACTGATTTTCCCTATACGCCACCGCCGCCATTAAGCGTTGAGGTGGCGCAAAAGGCCGATAACGAACTTTCCAGGCGCTATAAAGCAGCCATGGTACAAAACCACACGCTGTTTGATAGGCCGCAAAGTGAAGGCCTGCCTCGCTGGATTRRCGGCRATSCCGGTGCGRACTGGACCAGYTATCGCGCCYGTATMGAMAATGMMYTRCCCGCMMRRCTKGCYYACMGGGACSMRATSAACCRGATTTATGMCGACGGGCTTTCTGAYCTGRMRGGCRTRWMGCCRCTRGAYCMYYMKRCCCMTGTCTGGCGCTATAAYCTRCGGGTGRCCCGGCGCGATGAATTTCTGGCGCATATTTTCCAGAACGGCCTTTTTGCCTCRGCGCATTATTATCCGGCCKCTGAKCTTTTTGGYGGKCCGMCCTGCCCRRTGGCCAARGMYCTGCACGGSGRTATTYTGAACCTCTTTAATAACCAGTATTTCAACGCAGAGCAGGCCAGACGCATTGTCTCGCTGGCCCGTGACTTCTATAGTCAAAACAATTAGGGGGCGTTGA
>NVVU01000074.1 GCA_002733485.1 Robiginitomaculum sp. | reverse complement strand
TTAGTTATTTTTATCAATTTAATTTGGAAGCGTATAGGAAGCACGCGAAAGCGTCATATTTCTAACTTTTCAATAATTGTTATGCGAATCTCACGCATTGAACCGCCCCGGGTTTGCCGGAGGCTCCTGATCTTTGGTAAAAGGAGCCATTATGAGCAATACGAGAAACAGATTTTCACTTGAGGTTCGGGCGCGAGCGGTGCGGATGGTGCTGGAGAATGAGAGCGACTATCCTCCCCGCTGGGCGGCGATCACATCGATTTTGGCCAAGATTGGGTGTGTACCACAAACCCTGAGTAGTTGGATCAAGCGTAGAGAAGTCGATAGCGGCCTGCGGGCTGGTGTTCCGAGCGATGTGGCCGACAGGGTTAAGGTGCTAGGGTCCAGACTCATTCAAATCCAGTAGCAGATCAGGGCGGCAAGGCATAATGCGGCCATAAAGTTGGTGGCGTTTTTGTCGTAGCGAGTGGCGATACGGCGAAAGTCTTTCAAGCGCCCGAACATTCTTTCGATGACATTTCGACCTTTGTAACGCATCGCATCGAAAGAGTGAAATTGCTTGCGGTTTCTTTTGTTGGGGATCACCGGGCAGATGCCTTGTTGGCGCAATCTGGCGCGCCAGTGATCCGCATCATACGCCTTGTCGGCCAGCATGTATCTGGCAGGCGGCAAGTGGCTGCTCAGCATCACCGCGCCTTTGATGTCCGCCGTCTGCCCCGGTGTCAGATACAGCACCATCGGGCGGCAATATTCATCGCTTATGGCATGTATCTTTGTGTTTCTGCCGCCTTTCGTTGGCCCAATGGCTTGTGCAGAAGCCCCCCTTTTCCGCCGCCTGCGCAACGGTGAGCCTTGACATGGGTGCTGTCGATGGAAATCTGTTCCGGTGTTCCCGCCAATGCTCTGGTCAGGGCCGAAAACAGATATTGCCAGTGCCCCTTGATGGCCCACCGGTTGTAGCGATTATAGAGGGTAGTATAGGGACCATAATGCTCCGGGCAGTCACGCCAGCGGCACCCCGATTGCAATACATGAATGATCCCGCTTATCACCCGACGATCATCCACCCGTCTGCGACCCGCTGCCCGAAACGGCAAATGCGGCTCAATCGCCGCCCATTGCTCATCGGATAGCCAAAAATAACGCCTCATGCTCCAAAACCTCCATGATAAATCACAAGACATTGAATCAGTTATAGGTTAATGAGTTCTGACCCTAATACGGGCTTTGGCTTTGAAGTATCGCACTCCAGCGCTTCTATCAAGCTCTTTGTCAATTTCATCGCAAATCCATCCAGAAACCTACCGGTTGAGAACTTCTGGCAACCACCTAGCAACCACCAAACAATCCAATTTATGCAAACCAGTAGTAACGGAAAGTGATCCAAACACAAGGTTTAACACGCTATAACAGTGCCTTACGGTAAAATTAGGGGATATGTGGTAATGCGTCAAAACCCGACATAGCTGACTTTTAATCAGTAGGTCTCCGGTTCGAACCCGGACGGGCTCACCATTTTTCCCTCAATATATTCCAGAAAACCTGCCCCTGCGGCGTCCTGTCGCARGGCAATTGTATGGGATTGCCAAAACACAATTGCAAATGGCTCTCAAAAATATTTTGCCGGCTTCATCCCCTTTCGGCTTAACTATCGGCTGCAAATACAATGCTATGCATCCAAAATACCTTTTTTATCAACAGGATTATGATCTTGATATTCTGACCATCAGGGTGGCCGTGAATGGATGTTTTTTGAATATACTTTCATACCTACGCAGACCGGCTGCCAAGGAAGACTTGACCGAGGCAAGCCTTATGGTAACAGATGCAATTGCGACCCATTTGCAATGTAAGATTGGTAATTTGATGAAACTGCGTATTTCCGGATATCTGGCTCTATTCTTGTTATCGCTTGGTATATTTGCCGGGGTGGCTTCCAATGTCTATGCCGAAAAATCAGCATCCTATGCCCAGACCATCTGGCGGCTACTGGATTATATTGCGGTGGATTATCCTGCCGCTGTTGAAAACGGCCAGGTCATCAGCGATCTTGAATTTGCTGAAATGACCGAATTTTCCGACACGGTGGCCAACGGCATGGTGGACCTGCCCCCGACGGCGGCACAATCAGATCTGATAACACAGGCAAACGCCTTGAGGCAGATTATTGCCAATAAAGCTGCGGTCAGTGACGTTGCCGGGGCGGCACACTCGCTAGCTAACGCCCTGATCACGGCTTATCCTGTACCACTTGCCCCGGCTACATTACCGGACCTTACCCGTGGCAAGGCGCTTTATGCAGAGACCTGTGCATCCTGTCATGGCATATCGGGCCAGGGTAACGGCCCTGAGGCGCAAGGCATGCAACCCTCGCCAATCAATTTTACCGATCAGGTTCGGGCCAACAAACGCAGCATATTTTCGCTTTATCAGGTTATCAGCCAGGGATTGGACGGTACGGCAATGCAGAGCTATGCCGCCTTGCCCCCTCAGGATCGCTGGGCGTTGGCCTTTTATGTTGGCGATCTGTCATTCAGTCAGGATGATGTACGCAAAGGCCAGCAATTATGGCAAAGCGACCAGAGCGTTCACAAGGCATTCTCCAACCTTACCGCCATAACCCAGACAACGGTAAACGTACTCTCCCAGACGTATGGAAAAACCAATGCCACAGCACTGATGGCATATTTGCGAAACAACCCGCAAACCGTAAACTCATCAACAGGCACTCTGCTTTCCCTTGCCAAAGAGCGGCTTTCACAAACGCTGGAGGCCTACAGGAATGGGGAGAGACAGCGCGCYACAAAACTGGCGCTTTCGTCTTATCTTGACGGGTTTGAGCCTATTGAGCCGGTCTTGAGGGTAAAAGATTCTGCTCTGATGCGAAGTGTCGAAACCTCGATGATCGAGATGCGCGGCCTCATTGGAAAAAATGCTCCCGTCAGCGACGTGGAAGCAAAAATCCAGGATGTGAGGATTTTGCTCGACAACGTGGAAATCCGCCTTGCCACCAGCAAAACCGGCAATGGGGCAAGTTTTATTGCCGCTTTCACCATCCTGCTGCGAGAAGGGGTCGAGGCTCTCCTGATCGTTGTGGCCATGCTAGCCTTTCTGAACAAGGCGGACCGGACAAAAGAAGTGCGTTTTGTGCATGCCGGATGGGTAGTGGCCCTTATTGCCGGCGTTCTGACCTGGGCAGCAGCCAGTACTTTTATTTCGATCAGTGGGGCCAGCCGGGAATTAACCGAAGGCATTGGYGCCCTGCTGGCAGCAGCCGTACTGGTTTTTGTTGGTATCTGGATGCAAGGCAAAAGCCAGGCTGCCGCATGGCAGAAATACATCAGAGACAAGATGTCTCATGCCTTGTCGCGCCAATCGGCTGGGGTTTTGTTTTTGTTGGCCTTTGTGGTTGTTTATCGTGAAGTATTCGAAGTGATCCTGTTCCTGATCGCCCTTTGGAACCAGGGCAATGCTATTGCCATTCTATCCGGTCTTGGTTCTGCTATTGCAGCGCTTGGCGTTATTGCCGTCGTATTGATGAACTATAGCAAGCGTCTGCCCATCACCCAGTTTTTCCTCTACAGCTCGTTTCTTATGGCAATCCTGGCGGTTGTTCTTGCCGGCAAGGGCATCGCCGCCCTGCAAGAGGCCGGATGGGTCGGCATCACGCAGAGCGCGTGGCTACCCCGGGTGGAAATCATAGGAATGTACCCGACCTGGCAGGGTCTTGTTGGCCAGGCTCTTGTCCTGACGACCTTGCTAATTGCCTTTTGGATGAACAATCGAAAATATCAGACGGCTTAAGGCCCTTCTCATAACCTTTTACGTAATTCCGCTTTGGTCTGATCATCGCAAAAGGCGGCCTCAATGGCGGTGCGGCTGATGGCACGCATATCATCGTCAGAGAAAGAAAATGCGCGTTGCACTTGCGTATATTCATTGGCGATATCGGTGTGAAAATAGGGTGGGTCATCTGATCCCAGCGCCAGTTTCACCCCGGCGTCTTGTAAGCGTTTGACCGGGCTTTGCGCGTAAGTACCATAAACGCCAACCTTGATATTTGATCCGGGGCAGACCTCCAGCACGACCCCCTCGCCCGCCAGACGCCTTAGAAGGTCAACATCACTGATCGCCTGAACCCCGTGCCCGATCCGTGATGGGCGCAAAGCCTCCAGCGCTATACGCACACTTTGCGCGCCGCACACTTCACCGGCATGAACCGTCAAGCCCATATCCGCATCGCGGGCGATATCAAAGGCGCGGGCATAATCTGCGGGTTGGCCAAAATGTTCATCCCCGGCCATGCCAAAGCCTGTGACCCGTTTATGCGGATGTCGATGCGCCTGTTTTGCCGTGGCTTCGCATTTTTCTACGCCATAATGGCGAATGGCGGTCAGGATAAATCGCCCTTCAACGCCACTTTCCTCGTGGGCCTTGCCCAGCCCTTCGGCCATGGCCTGCACCATATCAGAGTAATCAATGCCTCCATTGGCCCCATGATCAGCCGAGACAAACACCTCGCCATAAATCAGGCCCAGCGCGGCAGCGTTGCTAAAATAGCTATAGCTCAGGTCATAATAATCCTGCGGTGTGCGAATGGCCGTACAGGCCACATCATAGGCCCCCATAAATTGCTGAAAATTCGTCCAGCGGTAATGCCCATCCGCGTCAAAAATATGATCGGGCAGGCGCACACCATTGCGCGCCGCCAGTTCGCGGATCAGTTCAGGCGGCGCGGCGCCTTCTATGTGGCAATGCAGATCAACCAGCGGCCAAAGCGGGGTATTCATACCCAGCTGGTACCCGTGCCAAAGCCCGGCACGCCCAGCCATTTGGCCGCGCTTTCACCTATATCAGCAAAGGTGGACCGGGCGCCCAATGGCCCGGCGGTAACTTTTGGCCCAAAGGCCAACACCGGCACATGCTCGCGCGTGTGATCAGAGCCCGGAAAAGTCGGATCACACCCATGATCAGCGGTCAGAATCACCATGTCATCTTCACGCAATATGGCGATCAGTTCGGGCAGGCGTTTATCAAACGCCTCCAGCGCGGCGGCATAACCCGGCACATCGCGCCGATGGCCATAATGCATGTCAAAATCGACAAAATTAGTCATAATAAAGCTCTGGTCCGGGGCGCTCTGCATTTCTGCCAGCGTCGTATCAAAGATCTCGTCATTGCCATAGGAGGACACTTTTTTGGTAACGCCGGAACCGGCAAAAATATCGGAGATTTTGCCAATGGCGATCACCTCATGGCCCGCCTCGCTAACCCGGTTCAACAAGGTCGGCTTGTGCGGCGGCACCGAATAATCACGCCGCCCATTGGTACGGGCAAAATCGGCAGGGCTAGCGCCTTCAAACGGGCGGGCAATCACCCGGCCCACATTATAAGGATCAGCCAGTTTTCGTGCGATCAGGCACACTTCATAGAGCCTCTCCAGGCCGAAACTGCCCTCATGGGCGGCGATCTGCACCACCGAATCGGCACTGGTATACAGAATCGGCTTGCCGGTGCGCATGTGCTCTTCGCCAAAGTCTTTGATGATCTCGGTGCCCGATGCATGACAATTGGCCAGCACCCCCGGCAGGTCAGCTTCCTTGATCAGGGCGCCCACCAGCTCTGGCGGAAAGCTGTTGGTGGCATCGGTGAAATAACCCCAGTCAAAGGTAGCGGGTGCGCCCATGGCCTCCCAATGGCCGCTGGGGGTGTCCTTGCCGTGGCTGATCTCGATGGCATAACCCCAGGCCCCGGTAAATGGCCCCTCGCCTTCCATCCCCGGCGGCGTACGCCCGGTGCTGGCCTCTACCAGCGCGCCCATGCCAAGCCTGACAAGATTTGGGATTTTCAAAGTCCCGGCGCGCAAGCCCGCTTTATCGGCTTTGCCGGCCGCACAGGCCTCGGCAATATGGCCCAGCGTATCGGCACCCGTATCGCCAAACGTGTCCGCATCGGCGGCGGCCCCGACCCCCAGACTATCCAGTTCACAGACCAGCACACGGCTCATGCTCTGTCTCCCTCAATACGCGCGATAATCATCGGCTGGGACACAAAGTGATCATCCACCTCGCCAATGGTATAAGTTTTCTGCAAGGCCAAAATGGCCTCATGCGCGGCATTGTCACTGCGCGCATGGACCATGGCAAGAGGTGCGCCCGCCTCAACGATCGCGCCAACACCTGCCAGATCGGTAAACCCTACCGCATGGTCAATTTTCTGATCGGCGCGGGTGCGTCCGCCCCCAAGCCCGATGACCGCGAGACCAACCCCGCGCGCATCCATTGCCCAGACACGGCCGGTTTTTGGCGAAGGCACAGGCATAATCACCGGCGCAGCGGGCAAATAATTTTCATAATTTTCTACAAAATCGGCCGGGCCGCCAAGGGCACGCACCATGTGGGCAAATACGTCCGCCGCCGCGCCGCTTTGCAGCACGCTTTGCGCTTTCTTTTCACCCTCGCTATGGGTACCGACCAAGCCCCCGGAAAGCAGCATTTGCGCCACCAGTTCGATGGTAATGTATTCCAGGCGCTTATCGCGATGATCGCCGGTGAGAAACCGCACCGCGTTGACCACTTCGACCGCATTGCCCGCCGCGCTGGCCAGCGGTTCGTTCATATCGGTCAGGATGGCGCTGGTCCGCACCCCGGCCCCACTCGCCACCTCAACAAGGCTGGTTGCCAGTTCGCGGGCGAATTTTTCGTCCGACGCAAAGGCCCCATTGCCGCATTTGACGTCCATCACCAGACCATCCAGCCCCTCGGCCAGTTTTTTGGACAATATGGACGCAGTAATCAGCGGTATGGATTCCACCGTGGCGGTAACATCGCGGGTGGCGTAAAAACGCTGGTCCGCCGGTGCCAAAGCCGCCGTCTGACCAATAATGGCGCAGCCCACGTCCTTGACGACGCGAACAAACGTGTCCTGATCAGGAATAGCCTGATAGCCGGGAATGGCTTCTAACTTGTCCAGCGTGCCGCCAGTATGGCCAAGGCCACGCCCGGAAATCATCGGCACCGCGCCGCCCGCCGCGGCCACCATCGGCCCCAGCATCAGCGACACATTATCGCCCACGCCGCCGGTGGAATGCTTGTCCAGCACCGGCTTGTCTATGCCGGCGCTCTGCCAGTCCATCACGACACCCGAATCGCGCATGGCACTCGTCAGCGCCACGCACTCATCGCGGCTCATGCCGTTAAAGAATACCGCCATGGCAAAGGCGGCAATCTGGCCCTCGCTAATCGAATTGTCTGCAATGCCCGCCGCAAAGGCGGCAATATCCTCGCCCCGCAACGTCTTGCCGTCCCGCTTGGCGCGAATGAGTTCCTGTGGAAGCATGATTATCTGTACTCACTTATCTTCGCCGGAATGACGTGTGTTGTTAGTGCCTAATCCCCGTAGGGCAGCCAGATGTTTTTCACCTGTGTGGCCTCACGCAAAAAGCGTCGTCCCTCGCTGGTTTTCACATCAAACCAGTCACGCGCCTTGCCATCATTGACCCAGGTGCGCTTCAGATTACTGATTGAGGCGCGCTGGACCATCGCCGCGCCATCGGCGCTGCCATGATACCAAAGGCCATCCAACTGATCATGCTCGGCCAGAACTTTGGCCATCTCATCACGTTTGCCGGTAATGATATTCACCACACCAGCAGGCACGTCCGAAGTTTCCAGTACTTGATAAAAGTCCGTACCGATCAGGGCATAGCGTTCGGACGGGATCATCACCACGCGATTACCGGTGCCAATAATCGGCGCCATCAGAGAGATAAAGTTCAAAAGCGGCGCATTGTCCGGGCACACGGCGCCTATAATGCCGATGGGTTCTTTGACCGCCAGCGCCACATTGCGCACCGGCGGGGTATGTACCTGGCCGTCATATTTATCGGCCCAGGCCCCATAGGAGAACAAACGGCTGATCGACGCCTCAACCTCGGCGGCTGCCCTGGCCTTGCTGGCCCCGGTCAGATCACGCAGGCGGTCGGTAAACTCGCCAGCCCGAATGCTCAGGTTCTCGGCGATGTAATAAAGGATTTGCGCCCGGTTATAAGCGGTGCGTCCAGCCCAGCAGGAATTTTTAAACGCCGCCTCGACCGCATTGCGAATATCCTTGCGATTGCCCGCACCGACACGGCCAGCGATCTCGCCTTTATGGTTCAAAACCGCAATCGTATTGCCGCCATCGGGGCGCGCCTGCTTGCCATCCACATACATTTTTGGGGTGCGGTCAATGGCGGCAAAGCCCGCCGGTTCTGCCGTGCCAATGGCCTCTGGTGCGGGAATGATGACATCGCCCTTAGTGGTTCCGTCATTTTTGGGTTTAAGGTACTCAAACATGCCCTCGCGGCCACCCTCGCGGCCAAAGCCGCTTTCGCGATAGCCACCAAAGCCGCACGCCGCATCAAACTGGTTGGCCGAATTGACCCAGACGATCCCGGCCTTGATCTGCGACGCCATTTCCAGCGCCCGATTGATGTTTTCCGACCAGACGGAGCTAGCCAGCCCATAACGGCTATTATTGGCCAGCGCCACCGCATCATCGAGACTGCGAAAGCTCATCACGGTGAGAACCGGGCCAAAAATTTCCTCGCGCACGGCGATATTGGCCGGGCTGACATTGGTGAGCAGGGTTGGTGGATAATAACAGCCTTTTTCAGGCATCTTAACGTCCGGTTGCCACAGCTCGGCCCCCTCAGCCACGCCCTGCTGGACCAGCTTGTCAATGCTGGCGCGCTGAGTGTGGTCAATAATCGCCCCCATATCCATGGCCTTGTCCAGCGGATCGCCAATGCGAAAATGTGACAGGCGTTCCTTGATCTTGGCAACTATAATATCCGCCACGCCTTCTTCGACCAATAGGCGCGATCCGGCGCAACAGACCTGCCCCTGATTAAACCAGATGGCATCCACCAGGCCCTCGACAGCGCTATCCAGATCCGCATCTTCAAAGATGATAAAAGGTGATTTACCACCAAGTTCCAACGTGAGCTTTTTTCCGGAACCTGCTGTAGTTGCACGAATAAGTCTACCAATTTCGGTTGATCCTGTGAAAGCAATTTTGGCCACGGCCTCATGCTCGACCAAAGCCGCGCCGGTCTCACCTGCGCCGGTGACGATATTGACCACACCGGCGGGCAGGCCCGCTTCTTCGCAGAGTTGCGCAAAGAAAAGCGCCGTCAGCGAAGTAAATTCAGCCGGTTTCAGGACCACACAATTGCCTGCCGCCAACGCCGGTGCGATTTTCCATGACAGCATCAAAAACGGGAAATTCCACGGGATGATCTGGCCCACCACGCCCAAAGGCGCGTAGTCCGGCAATTCCTGTTCCAGCAATTGCGCCCAGCCCGCATGGTAATAAAAATGCCGCGCCGCCAGCGGGATGTCGATGTCGCGGGTTTCGCGTAAAGTCTTGCCGTTATCCAGACTTTCCAGCACCGCAATAAAACGACTGTTTTTCTGGATCAGGCGCGCCAGCGCATAAAGATATTTGGCGCGCGTATGACCGGACAATGCCGCCCATATAACTTGTGCCTCCGCCGCTGCTTTTACAGCTGCATCAACGTCATTTTTGGAACCTGTGGCGATTTTGGCCAACACCTTGCCATCGGCCGGGTTGATGTCATCAAACCAGGCCTTTGACGAAGGCTTCACCCATTCCCCACCAATATAGTGAGAAAAGCCGTCTTTGTGATTGTTCAGCCAGTCGCGAACATAAGACGCATCTTCGGGGGCCGGGCCATAGTCCATATTCTCAAAAATTTCAGCGACGCTCATGATCTTAATCCCTAGCCCATTGGATGGCGGTTGGCGGCGCTGTAATGGCCGGTGACGAAGTGTTCCAGCTGGCGTTCAATATCGCCCAAAAGACTGGACGCGCCAAAGCGCAGCAAATCCGGCTGCAACCAGTCATTGCCCAGCTCTTCCTTGGCCAGCACCATATATTGCAGTGCCGTTTTGGCATTCGAGATCCCGCCCGCCGGCTTGAAGCCGATTTTATAGCCAGTCTGGCCAAGATATTCGCGGATCATGCGCATCATGATCAGGCTGACGCCCTGCGTGGCGTTTACCTTTTCCATACCGGTAGAGGTTTTGATAAAGTCGGCCCCGGCCATCATGCAAATCATCGAGGCCTTGGCCACTTTGGTCATCGAGCCAAGCTGTCCGGTGGCCAGGATGGCTTTCAAATGCGCCTCGCCGCAGGCCTCGCGATAGGCGGACACTTCTTCGTAAAGTGCCAGCCAGTTTGCGCAAAGAACATACCGACGGCTGATCACAATGTCGATTTCGCTGGCCCCGGCGGCCACCGAAGCGCGAATTTCTGCCAACCTCGTTTCCAGCGGCGATAGCCCCGCCGGAAAGCCGGTGGAAACCGCCGCCACAGGAATACCGGAGCCATCCAGAGCCTTCACCGCATAAGGCACCATTTCGTGATAAACRCAGATCGCGCCGGTGGTCAGATGAGCATTTTGCATCCCCAATGCGGCCAGCAGATCAGTGCGTACGGGCTGGCGCGCCTTGGCGCACARRCGYTGCACCCGTCCGGGCGTATCATCGCCAGACAAGGTGGTCAGATCGATCAGGGAAATGGCTTTCAATAGCCAGGCCGCCTGCCATTCYTTTTTCACCGTGCGCCGYGCCGCCAGTGTTGATATACGCCGCTCGATCGCCGAACGGTTGACCCGTATGCCCTCTACCCATTCAGGGCGATAGGACACGCCGGGATTACGCTGGTTTGTGCTCAGATGGTGGATTTGCGCACCCATATTTTCGTCTCTCATTACGCACTAGCGGATTTGAGGTATATAATGGCATATCCGCCTTCATCAGAACACCCCTAACTTGACCATATGGTCAACAATAATTAGCTGAGCGGATTGGCATGCAGATCGGCGATGATCCCTTTGAAAAGCTTCATCATATTTTCTGCGCCCGTGGCCGCCACCCGCATAGTCATGGCATGGCTAAGCTCTTCGGCCTCCATGCCGGCAGCATAATTGGTGATCAGGGACACCGCTCCTACGCACAAGCCTGCGTGGCGTGCCAGTATGACTTCGGGTACGGTGGACATACCGACCAGATCGCCGCCCATGACGCGGGTGGCGCGGATTTCCGCCGGCGTTTCAAAACTTGGTCCGGAAAACCAGACATATACCCCTTCGTGCAACTCGGCCTCAGAGGTCTTGGCCACAGCACGAATGCGATCACGAAGCCCCGGGTTATAGGCATTACCCAGATCAACAAAACGTTCATTGCCTGTCGCCCCGATAAGCGGGTTCATACCGGAAAAATTGATATGGTCAGTGATCAGCGAAGCCGATCCCGGCGGCACGTCTTTGCGCAAAGAGCCTGCCGCATTGGTCAGGATCAGGGTTTCCACCCCCAGCGCCTTTAACGTGCCAATCGGCACCGCCATGGCGTTTGCATCGCCATGTTCATAATAATGCGCCCGTCCAGCTAGCAGCAAAAGCGGCGCGCCATCAATATGCCCTGCCATCAAGGCCCCGGCATGGGAGGCCACGCCGGAAACCGGGAAGCCCGGAATATCTGCATAGGGAATGGTGATCGAATCCTGCAGGGCACCCGCCAGATCGCCAAGGCCAGAGCCAAGCACAATGCCTAAGCGTTTTTGTTCGCCAATACGGTCACGGATATAGGCGGCGGCTTCGTTGATTTTGGTCGTCATACGCAGGTTCAGTCCTTGAGTTTAAAGGCGCCGGGCAACAGCTCGTCCATGCGCCATGTGTGCGACACCCCATCCAGATTGGTGACATGCACGGGTGTATCGGCGCTGGCGAACTCCGACAAGCGTTGACGACAGCCGCCACACGGCGTGCCGGGCGGATCGCTCCTGGTAACGACGCACACCTCTGTGATACGTTTTGCCCCCGCCGCCACCATCGCCGCAATGGCCGAGGTCTCGGCGCACCAGCCTTCGGGATAGGCCGCATTTTCCACATTGGTACCGACATAGGTCTGGCCATTATCGGCCAGTACCGCCGCGCCCACATGGTAATTGGAATACGGCGCATGGGCATTTTTCATCACGGCCATCGCGGCGTTATAAAGGTTTTTCTGATGGCTCATGTCTGCTCCGGTTTTTTGGATACAATGACTCTACCATGTCATTGCCGGGCTTGTCCCGGCAATCCAGAAAAGCATGATAATAAGAACTGGATTACCCGAACCCGTCGGGTAATGACAGATATTGGGCTTTATTCGTACACTCGTCACCTTCTCCCCATGGGAGAGAAAGTGCCGCGCAACACACCGTCGTTTTCCCCTCTCCTTGGGGAGGGGGTATAGTTATATCCCTCCATAAATAAAACACTTAACATTACAATGAACTAGATCGCACAATGGGGTGATGGCATTCTTATTGAATGCCCCAGTTCCATGCTACATGTGTAGCATTTTGGGGATAAATGATCTCATGTATAGTACTTTATTGTCTGATATTCTAGCAGATGATGTTATCATAGAAGGATATGTTATGAAAAAATCATTGGTTGTGAACTGGATTTGCTTAAACTTGGTTATTTTTGCTGTCAGTTTGGCTATTCCGGCAGAAGCAGGGAGTGAAAATTGCGATTGTTATATGGAAGGTTATGCAAATGGGGCAGTGGCCCGTCAGAGTGGCCTTGGACGTATACCCCAACGCTGTTTAAAACCTGGAGTTACTCAATTTCCTGGCCAAAGCGGTTGGTCTTACTCTATAGGTTATGGCTATGGAATGCAGGTTGAGGGACCGACAAATGCAGAAACACGCGGGCGCAATCCTAAATGGGGGCAAGATCGCGCTAACGAGCATGAACGCAACAAACGCTTATTATGTTATTAGGGTCCAGACTCATCAAAACCCAGAAGCAAATGAGTCAGACTCTAAGAACTGAAACATTAGCTAGACCACTGAACCGCCCGGGTTTGCCGGAGGCTCCTGATCTTTGGTAAAAGGAGCCATTATGAGCAATACGAGAAACAGATTTTCACTTGAGGTTCGGGCGCGAGCGGTGCGGATGGTGCTGGAGAATGAGAGCGACTATCCTTCCCGCTGGGCGGCGATCATATCGATTTCGGCCAAGATTGGGTGTGTACCACAAACCCTGAGTAGTTGGATCAAGCGTAGAGAAGTCGATAGCGGCCTGCGGGCTGGTGTTCCGAGCGATGTGGCCGACAGGGTTAAGGTGCTAGAGCGCGAGAACCGTGAGTTACGCCAGGCCAATGAGATATTGCGTAAAGCATCAGCATATTTTGCCCCATTTTATGTTTCTGGCAGGAGCTCGACCGCCCTTATCTGCGATGACCCGTTTCATAGACGAACACCGCCGCATCTATGGGGTCGAGCCAATCTGTAAGGTTATACCGATTGCCCCGTCGACGTATTACGTTCGTGCAGCCGCGCGAGATGACCCGGCCAAACTGTCCAAACGGGCGACGCGAGACATGGTTTTAAAGCCAGAGATCAAGCGCGTGTTCAAGGAGAATTATTCTGTGTATGGCGTACGCAAAGTCTGGCGGCAGATGCAGCGTGAGGGCTTTGATGTCGCCAGATGCACTGTCGCAAGATTGATGCGTGAACTGGGTCTTAGAGGCGTTATCCGGGGTAAAAGCCAACAAACGACCATCAGCAACCAGGCCGATGTGTGCCCACGGGATCTGGTCAGGCGGCAGTTCCATGCCCCTGCACCCAATGTGCTGTGGGTATCAGATTTTACCTATGTCTCCACATGGGCAGGGTTCGTTTATGTGGCATTTATTATCGATACCTTTGCCCGCAGGATTGTTGGCTGGCGGGTCAGTCGAACGCCGCATACAAAGTTTGTTCTGGATGCTTTGGAGCAAGCCCTGCACGAGCGCAGGCCAAGGCACAAATCCGGTCTTGTTCATCACAGCGATCGGGGCAGTCAATATGTGTCCATCAAATACACAGAGCGCCTGGCCGAAGCTGGCATTGAGCCATCGGTTGGCAGTGTGGGCGACAGCTACGACAATGCCTTGGCCGAGACAATCAACGGCCTTTATAAAGCCGAAGTCATTCACCGCAGCGGCCCGTGGAAGTCATTTGAGACGGTAGAGTTTGCAACACTTAAATGGGTGGACTGGTTCAATCATCGCAGGATATTAGAGCCAATCGGCAACATCCCACCTGCCGAAGCAGAGCAGAATTATTATGCAGCACTCGACAAAATCCCGAAAGCTGCATAACTTAAACTAACCAGCCTCCGGTAAACCCGGGGCGGTTCAATTTATATAAAAGGTTTGCACCGCAGGTATCTGGGTTACTCATCAGGTCAGTCAGTTTCCTTATTGTTCCCGACAGTTGAGTTGCTCCCTTTTTCCATTCTGATGGTGAAGGCCTATCTGCGGTTATCTTACCTTGCTCATAGACAAATGCAGTTGCTTGGATGAATGCCTTCAGATCAATGATTTCAGGGATTTCATATTCAGCTCTAATTTCATCCAATGTCTCTTGGTCAAAGTGGCACAAAGTGCCAAGCGAGCGGGCCATAGCAATATAGGTGTCGTAAGAAATCGCTCAATCTCCAATCAAATGAAGGTTTGGCTTTTTTGACGCCGGGTTGGTAAATTCGCTAATCAGCCCATCAACCTCATTGGCAGCATTACGGGTAATGGTATCTGCCAAGTGTGCATAACGCGCCGTTGTCTGGGCCTGTGTGTGGCCAAGGAGCTTGCCAATCATCGGTAAGGAATGCCCTGCCATGGCTGCAAAAGATGCATAAGTGTGACGTAAGTCATGAATGCGAACATCGTTAAGGTTCGCGTTATAACGAATACGTCGCCAAGGCTTTTGTAAGTCAGTAACGTGCTGACCTTTAATTTTCCCAATAATTACAAAGGGATTGCCATTAACTCGTGGCAATGCGTTAATGACGTTAAGCGTTGATTGGCTTAATAAAACACGACGCGGCCCCGTCTTAGCATCGGGCAACCAAAGAACTTCACCCTTTATGTAAGACCATTTCATCTTCTGGATTTCTGATAACCGGCAACCCGTTAACAAAAGTATCTTGAAGGCGGCGGCAACGTGCACAGTCTCCCTGCCATCTTCAACGCTGGCGTCTAACACATGCCAGAGTTTCTCAACTTCTTTGGCACCTAGAAAACGTTCGCGTTTCTTTTCCGGGTATTTGGCGACATGGCGTGTCGGGTTTGTGCCATCGGCGCGCAATCCCCACACCTCGGCCAGATTAAACATTTTAGATATGACAGAGAGAACCCGGTTCGCTTGATAAGGTTTGTTGCGCAACGAATGATGTAACTCATTAACATCAACGCGGGTCACGTCCTGAATGCGATGACTGCCAAATTTTGGTTTGATGTATTTTTCACAAGCCTGACGATAGTCGCGAAAGGTTGATGGCTTGCACCGAAACGCAACGTGCTCGTTTAAAAACCGCTCGCACAGAACTGAAACGTTGGGAGCACGACGCTCCTTTTGTAATTCACCGGAAGGATCCCCGCCAAAGGCCACGGCACCCAGCTCATGGCGCGCCAGATCGCGGGCCTGATTGGGCGTAAGGATGCCATGAACGCCAAGGTTCATACGCCGGGTACGTCCACCGGAACGATATTGGATGATATAGCTCTTTTTGCCCCTTGGTGAGACGCGAACGCCAAAGCCCGGAATTTGGTCATCCCAATAAAAATATTCAGAAGATTTTGGCGTTAAGGCGTCGACGTAACGTTTCGTGATCTTTCCCATGGGTCTCACCAATTTGGAAGCATATAGGAAGCACTTTGCAGCGCTTCTTGGTGTCATCACGGTGAAGGACAGAGTCATGGGCGTCAAGGGAAGACATTGTAATAATTGCCATAATGTCGCTATAGAGACGTTGCGAGGTAATCAGCGCGCACTACTTAAAATAACTTTTAATCAGTAGGTCTCCGGTTCGAACCCGGACGGGCTCACCAATTTTTTCAATGACTTAAATACAATAATGATATTGCCCTCATTCTAATTAGCAACCACCTAGCAACCACGCCTTGGGATGTTTTGAGATAACGTAGGGTAAGTTTAATCAGGTAGGTGCCGCCTTTACTGTGCCTCACCGCCTTTTCTTCACCTCGCAATCAACCCCTGAAACCACCCATAGGCATGCAC
>NVVU01000073.1 GCA_002733485.1 Robiginitomaculum sp. | reverse complement strand
ATTGGCGGCCTCAAAAAGCGCCGTTCGAACCATCCTGTCACCAGCCTTGGATATCCGTCCCATGACATCGGTTTCACCGGACTGGTATCGTCGCGGCGTCAGACCGAACAGAGGGCCAACATCGCGGGGTTTTGTGATCCTGGCTGGATCATCGATCGCCGTGCGGAAGGTGATCGCGGTTAAAGCGCCGACGCCAGGGATCGTCATCAATCGTGTGCAAATCTCATCCTTACGGACGATTTGGAGGATCGATTTGTGCAGCCGTGCGACACCCTTGAGCAGCGCCTTGCGCGCCGCCAGCATTGCCCGCACTTCCTGTGAAGGAAGCGTTTTCACATGGACTGGACGATACCAACCCATACGAAGCAATTGGGCGTTGCCGCGCGCATCGCGACGATCCATCTTGACGGTCATCGCCGATAGCGCCGCCTTTACATGGCGGGTTTCTAGCAGCACCGTATCAAACCCGGCTGAGATCAGGCCCTCCCTTAGCACAGACCTAAATCAGGCCCATAAGCGCTGACGGGGGACAATCCCGCCATGCTGGCTGTTATTTCTTTTCGACGCGCAGTATCTTGAAATCGTCAAAGGAAACAACGATTTCGTGAAAATTCTTGGGCGTTGTTGCATAGATTTGTGGTTTCAGGTTTTTACCTAATAAAAGAATAGTACCTAGTTTGTTCCATTCCTCTTGATCAAGACTGATATATCCAGTGTATTTATAGTTTCGTTTTTCCAGCCGCAGATAGAAAGTAGCCAGACCATCTTTGGATCTTTGAAGATTTTCTGAAAAGGAATTTCCCCATTTTCCATTTTTATTTTTACCAAAATAGCCAAATGCATATTTATTGCCGCCATGATCGACGGTATACGCTAATGCCAGACCAAGTTGCAGATCATCGGTTGGCGATTGTGCCAGCCGCAAGCCAAAGCTGATGGCACCATAGCTCCAGTATCTGTCATAATCAGCCAACGTGGCGTCAATGGTGATTTTGGTAATGATGTCATAGTTTTTTTCCGCTATCGGGGCATTGTAACTGATCAGATTGGGTACCGTCTCATCGGTGAAAGAGCCAACTCCGGTAAATATACTTAATTGCCCATCCTCCAATACCCGGGTGTCAGGGTCATCATTGAGAACCTGCCAGGCCTCATTAAGATAAGGGCCAGAAAAATCATCTTCAAAAATCGGGGTTTTGACCAGWGTRCYWGAGATTKTTGACAAMGCCTGYGWCARCTCYTCYTCATTRCCRGCGCCGTAATARGCACCGCCMCCAATYKYGGCTATTTTTTCAAGCTGYGCTTTYGATTCMGCATCGACATCCAGGCCAATAACAAAAAAGCGCACCAKYTTGTCCGAYGGCATRCYRTCYGCAAATTTGGTYATGAAARCKACWGGATCGTCGCCGCARGTTTCCTTRCCATCGGAAATCAGMACCAGMGAGCGYTCGCCCTTGCCTTSCTCAACYAGRCTTTTGGCACCRAGAAAAAGKGCGTTGGTMAGGGGGGTGGARCCTTTTGAGGGTTGCAGCCCGGWWACCGCCMGCTTCATTTTYGCGCCATTATCCKGGCCTAACGGCACCATGTATTCTATGGCCGTACAATCCTTGTCCCCATGGTGGCCATAGACATAAAGGCCGGTATTGATTTTTGCCGGCAGCGTATCAATGAGTTTGTTAAACGCGCGTTTGGCAATGACCATTTTGGTTTCAGTGCCAATTTTTTGTCCCATGCTGCCCGACACATCAAGCACGTACATTATGTTAGATTCTGCAAGCGCTGGTTTGGCTAACGTCGCGAGCGCAAACATCAATACCAAGCTTAATTGGTGTATTATTCGTCTCATTTTTACCCCACAGATAATCAGTCAGTCATAATTTCATATCAACTATATTAGGACACCAGCCGCCTTGCGCCGTACCAGTCCAGGCTCATCACGGGCGTGAATATATACCGACGAAACCAGGGCCACCCAACAAGTTCAGCCAAAATGACTGCAGCAAAATATGCAAGCCTGGACGTCGAATACGCCATAAAACTTCCTTTCTTTGCCTCCCTCCGACAAAAGGCAAGAAAGAATGGCCAATATTGCCGCATCCTGCTATACGCATTTGTGCGTATATTGTGCGTCTGGGATCTAAATGCTGTGACGTTGAACTTGTGAATAGTATAAGAGGCTTATCCGTATTGATCGCGGAAGATCAGGCCTTGGTACGTCAGGGCATGGCAGCGCTTATCGCAACCGAAGTGGGCGAAGTGATTGAGGCTGGGGATGGTGAGGAGGCGCTCAATCTTCTCCTATCAGGAAAGTTTGATCTGGCGCTTATCGATATTGGTCTGCCCRGTCTAACMGGGATGGACGTTTTATGCGAARTCAGACGTCGMAAACTGCCRGTAAARGTYATYATTCTYACTGGSGATACWGATCGCTATTCTCCAAMAGCAATATRTGAAGCSGGCGCAGACGGRTTTTTATAYAAAACYGCCGACGTCGAYCATTTYATGGAAATYTTTATYGCCGTTGCCAATGAAASTACGCTCCCSCCGGGTAATGTTCAGGATGGCGAWAATGCGCAATCTGTAGCCCAGATACGCGATAAYCTRACKGCCCGGGAATTACAGGTTACAAAACTGGTTGCCGAAGGGCGAAGCAATAAGCGTGTCGCCAGTTTTYTGYRYATAAGCGAACATACCGTGCGYAAGCACCGCGAGCATATCAACCGCAAAYTGAATATTTCATCACCRACCGCTYTGGCKGCCTTTGCCATCAAGGCWGGCCTGATATGATGKRGTRCGATTAGGCCATTGCCCCTGGGCCCCGGTTCTGACGCCCGGGATACACGGGCACCTTTGGCACGCCATACTGATTGGCGTTTATGAGTCTGGACCTTGAGACCTCAACAGCATTRATAATTGATCGGGATCAACGGGTTTTTGCAAAACCCTATGCCCGGATGCCCTGATTTTTGCCAAAATTGATGTCTCGGTCTCGCCTGTCACGATCAGTGCCGGCACATCTTCTCCCATCTGATGGCGCAATTTTTCGATAACACTTAACCCATCCGTGCCAAAAAGATGAAAGTCAACAATTAACAATTGTGGCTCAAAGCCCGATGATAAATGATYCAGTGCCTGATCCAGACCATTGGCCAACCGGCACACACATTCCCAGCTCGTCAGCAGTATGCCCATGGCATCAAGAATGTCAGGTTCGTCGTCAATGACGAGTATACACATACCCGATAAGGGCACGGCGTTCGGATAGGGCTCTGAAATGTCGACAATATCCTCTTGTCTTGCGCTTCTGTGGGGTAGTTTTAATAAAAAAGTGCTGCCGGTTTTTGAAGTGGATACAATCTTTATGCTCCCCCCTAAAAGACGAGTGAATTCTTTGACCACATATAAACCCAATCCATAGCCACCCTGGCTGCCAGGCTCTTCGTCATGCAATGAAAAATAGGATTCAAATATTCGGCTTGCATCTTCTTTGGCRACTCCCGAGCCGTCGTCCGCGATTGTGATCGTCCAGAAATCAGGCGTGTAAACCGCTTCTACCCTAACCGTCTTGCGGGCTGCCTTCAGGGCRTTGTCAATAAGATTGCTTACGATCCGTTGCAGCATTCCCGGGTCAGTAACCAAAATGGCGCTGTCGCAGGAAARGCTCAGCTTAATRTTTTGCTTTTCAGCCTGRATACCAAACCCGTCGGCAATCTCTATCAATAAAGATGATAACTCGATACTGGACCAAACGGGCTCCTTGTTTTTGGTCTCAATCCGGGCCGTATCCAGGGTATCTTGCAAAAGAGTGCCAAGGTTGCCGATAGAACGTCCCTGTTTTTCAACAAGCCCCATGATCGCAGCATTTTTTACTTTGCGTTTCAGGGCCGAGTTAAACAGGGCAAGCGCATGTAAGGGCTGGCGTAAATCATGACTGGCTGCGGCAATAAACTGTGCACCCTGATGCGCGCTGTTTTCAGCCCGGGCTGCGGCAGCCTTGAAAGCTCTGGTGCGGTCTAGCACTTTTTTTTCAAGCTCCAGATTCAGGGTTTTCAGGGCACGTGAAGTTCGTCTGGCATCATGGAAAGAGCGCTGAAGGCGCAAAAGAAGCGCATAGGAATACCCCATTCCCAGCACCAAAACCCCAAAGGGGGCAAGATCAAACCGGTTGGCGTTACCCGTATAAATCACCGCATCGTTTAGCGCCGTAAGCAGGAAAATAAAATTGGAGACCAGAATGGCTGTGGCCCCTGGCTCTCTGGCACGTATCGCGTTTATGGTAAAAACCAGACTATAGAAAATTACGCCAATATTGAGGGCGATGGAAAAATCCCGTGTGTATGTATAAATGAGTTCAGGGGTCACAAGTACAAAAACCACCATAACTAAACTGAAAACTATGATGGCCTTTGTGGCCTTTTCTGGAAATTGCTTTGGAAAAGCAGCCTTGAAAAACAGAAGGTAGATGGCCGGAGCTAAGAATAAGATCAAATAGACCAGTTTCAGGTTAGACCAATATGGTGAGTACGGAAAATATATATGTAAATACGGGATCACCACGAAAATTCTGACGACAAGGATAAAGCACAAGAGACTAAACCATTTATGCACTGGTCCATTTAATTGATCAGTACGGTCAGCAAAATAAAAAATCAAATGAAACAATCCGATAGAGAATAAAACGCCCAGCACCAGCACATAACACAGTGACATTGTGTCCAGTCGTTTTTGCAACACCAGCCGATCCCACAGCCCTATTGGATGTCCCAGCCCCCCATAAGCATGAGAGAAATTAGTCATTTGCAAAACCAGAACACTTTCGCCGGCCTGCGCTGGCAAGATGCGAGAAGCATAGTTGGGCTGATCTTCTTTGGGGTTTGAAGAAACAACGCCGTTTCCCCCCACCAAAACATCATTAACATAGAGTCGCCAGCTCGCGTTTGGTGAATTCAGGTAAAACGCCAGGGCACGATTATACGGAGGCAGTTTTAGCCGAACGCGGTAGGTGGCCACACCATATGCATGTCTGAAACCTGGCAAGCTTCCATGATTCCACCCACTGGGTATGTTTGCAAAGGCACCTTGATAATGGGCGTCAAATTCGGCTGGTTCGACAAGCTTGCCCCAAATCACTTCCCATTCACCGGCAAGGGCCAACGGATTATTATCCTGGAAGTCCCATTGCTGGGCCGATAAAACACCATTCTTCGCCCGAACCGTTTGGGCCTGACAATATACAGGACTGAAAACAAATAACAGCACTGGAAAAAGGAAAAAAAGTATAGAGCGCCAGAGTTTTTGTGTATGGGTCATAAAGCATCAGTTCATATATGATCACGTCTGGGCATACACCACCAGGTGGTGAATTCATAAACCATTGATCTCATAGTATGATCTTCCAAACTTCTGTGAGTAATATCTATGTGTTCGTACTATGTATCGAGCCAAACGGCGCCAATAACACTGCACCCTATCACACTGGCTTAATTCAGCGTCAGGGCAGATCATAAATCAGGAACTTTTTTTGGCGAATACGCATGATATATTCGTTTACGCCTTCACGGCGCTGATAGCCCTTATCGGGGTCATTGAAAGTCAGTTGTGAGCGCACGGTGATAGAGACGGTGCTGACCAGAACTTTCCCGTCCGGCGTATCATCAATTTTCTGTTTCAGCGTCTGCACATCCTGAATTGCCAGAACGCTTAGCTCGGCGTCGCGCGGAACCTTGGTGTCCATGGCATCTGTGAGACGGGATTTGTCAAAAAAACTGTCCGCCAGCACGCTTTGTAACGTGTTCGAATTCCAGGCATCAACCAGCATGCCAATGGCCTTTTCGGCCACATCTCGGGTGATAGGGGGCAGTCCCGGTTGCGGCGCCATCTTGAGTTTTTCAAGAACAGCGGGAGCCTTGGCATCAGGCACAACCGGTTTGGTTACCGGGGGCCGAGCAATACGGCGCATTTTCCTGAATTCTTGTGCCACAGACACATTTGCCATAGCAAAGAAAGCCAGCGCCGTCATAACTATGTGCGACAGGCCATAGCGGTGATTTCTAAATTGCATAGCCATCTTTACACCCCTTTTCTTATCACTTCATTTTTTTGTATTCTCACATCTTGAATCCTGTGCAATCCCATCGGGCCTCCAGAGTCTGGTTGGAAAAACCTTCTCCGGGTGCCTTAATCCGCCACCGGAAACTCAACTGGCCGGTACCATCAAGAAACCAAGTAGGCTCAGTTGACTGGATCAAATCCTTGCCGTTCACCGAAGATGTGCCCTGTGCGTTTCCTGACTGTACGACATCAGCATTGGTGGAAGAAACAAAGGCTGTTCCCGAAACGCTACCCGGAGGCAGACCGGAAATAGTGAAATTGTTAATATCACCGGTTACAACCGCTGTTGGGTTGGTCGGAAACGCTTGGCCCAGTATTGTTTCCATTTCGGCATTAGCCTGGCCTGGCGTTTTGGCAGCCACACCACCGCCCTCCGTACACGACATTGGAAACGTGCCATCAATGGATAAAGAGGTTGTCACGGTTACCGTAGCAATACCTGTAGCGGCATTGCCTGCCTCATCAACGGCACTAAAAGTTACTATAGTTAAACCGACCGGGAACGTCGTCGGGGCGTCATTGGTTACCATGACCGTCAGATCAACATTGTCTGTTGCACTGGCGCCTTCGAAAAATCCGGTAAAGCTCGGATCTGTGGCCAGAAACGACGTGGCGCCAGTTGGCAGGGTGAGGGTCAGAGCGCCCGGCAAAAACAGCGTGGGGGCTTCCTGATCCTGTACCGTAACCGTACTTGAGGCCGTACCCTCATTTCCCGCCGCGTCACGCGCCGTGAAGGTCACCATGGTAACATGACCGGCCGGAGTGTTGGGCAAAACCTCGAAGAACAAGGTTGGGGCGTCGTTGGTGATCGGTACCGTCGGATCAACATTGTCGGTGGCACTGGCCCCGTTCAGAAAACTCTGGATGGCAGAATTGCTGGTCGGTGTACCGCTGGCGTCCACAGCGGCAACTATGATCGGGTCCGGCGGTATTACGGTTGGCGCTGCTGTGTCAGCAGTGGCATCGGCTGGATTGACCGTCACCACAGCGACCCCTGTGGAAGTGTTGCCCGCCAGGTCCGTAGCGGTAAACGTGACCGGTGAGCTGCCAACTGCGAATGACGCCGGGGCATCATTGGTGACCGTTACCGTCTGATCAACATTGTCTGTTGCACTGGCGCCTTCGAAAAATCCGGCAAAGCTCGGATCGGTGGCCAGAAATGACGTGGTGCCAATTGACAGGGTGAGGGTCAGGTCGCCCGGCAATAACAGCGTGGGTGGTGCCTGATCCTGAACCGTGACCGTACTGCTGACGCTGCCGATATTGCCGGCTGCGTCACGCGCCGTGAAGGTCACGGTAGTAACATGTCCGGTCGGGGTGTTGGGCAAAACCTCGAAGAACAAGGTTGGGGCGTCATTGCTGATCCCGCCAACCACGCCGACATTGTCGGCGGCCCTTGCCCCGGCCAGAAAACTCTGGATGGCAGAATTGCTGGTCGGTGTACCGCTGGCGTCCACAGCGGCAACTATGATCGGGTCCGGCGGCGTTACGGTTGGCGATGTTGTGTCAGTGGTATCAGCGGTTTGCACGGTGATGAAACGGGTCGCTTCGGCGCGATTATTGGCCTTGTCAGTGGCGCTGAAGGTGACTTTGGTGCTGACCCCAACGGGGAAGGATGCCGGCGGATTTTCCGCTATGGCAGGCGTCGAACCATCGACATTGTCATTGGCGCTGGCGCCACCAAGAAAGGCGCTGATGGCAGAATTATCTGCCAGAACTGATGTAGATCCGGTAGGCGCCATGATGGTAATCGACGCGGGGACGGTCAGATCGGGTGCCTTGCGGTCGATCACGGTAACCGTACTTGAAGAACGGCCCTCATTGCCGGCTGCGTCACGCGCCGTGAAGGTCACGGTAGTAACATGGCCGGCTGGCGTATTAGGCAAAACCTCGAAGAAGAACGTCGGGGCGTTATTGGTGATTTTACCAGCCACACCAACATTATCGGTGGCGCGGGCGCCCGCCAGAAATGCCGGTATCTGCCCGCTGTCTGCGGGCGCGCCATTGGCATCCACCGCATCTACCGTGATCGGGTCCGGCGGGATAACGACGGGGCTAATGGTATCGGCCTCGTTCTGCTGCTGCCCTGGATCGGGGATGGTTGGGTCATCCGGATTAAGCGGATCATTGCCACCATGATTAATGACATCGGTGATCCCAATATCGATGATGTCACCGCCGTCTGGCAGATCAGGGATTTTTTCTCCACCCCCATTGCCACCAGCATCACCAGTGTCCGTTTTTTTGCACTGTTTGATACAATTTTCAAAATAGACTTTTGTCTGTGCTAATTCTTTTCTGGAGTCAGAGAGAGTTTGCATGGCCGCTAAAATCGCTTCCTTTTGCTTCTCAAGTTTGGTTAGTTTTTTTTGCGCGGCGTCGTATTCTTTCTGATATTTTTTACGGTTTATTTTAACATCCTTAATTGTTTTTTCTCGGAGCTTAATTGCATCGTTCAGAATATCTTTTTCGGTCGATATGGAAGATACGTTTCCCGTTTCTTCCTCCTGACGCAATATCTCCTTCCGATGTTCAACCCAGTCTTTAGCCGCTTCAACCTTAAAATCAGGCGAGTCAATTTTTTGCAATTTGAATATACGCTCAATGATACCGGAAAGCATTTTTCCGGAATAACCACGCCTGGAAATCGCGCGTTCTTGCTGACGGATATCCGCAGCGATCATGCGCAAGCTCTTTAGATATTGATCATCGCATTCCTTGCAACCGGAAGCCTTGATGCCATAATCATTGGCTTTATCGCCGCCGCCGGAGGTGTCGCCCGGCGTGCTGCTGCTTCCCGGAGGGGTGCTTTCGGGCACCGTGTCGTCAGGTCCCTTGCTGCCACCTTCACCGGGGGGCGGGGGCGTCTGTTTGCATTGTTCTTCCGCTTGCGTTGCGGCATCCTTGCGGCACTGGGCATGAAGCTTACGGTTGTTGTCTATCCGGGCTAGCAGAGCCTGGCGCTGGCGCTCCATCTTGTTCCAGCGTACAGCGGCGTCCCTCTGGCTCTTGCCATTGTCCGGCAGGTCATGAAACAGGCCGTTATATTGGGATGTCAGTGCGTTCATTGCCTCAACATGCGTCCAGAGTTTTTGCTCCAGAGCGAATGTCGAGGGCAACTCATTGCATATCTTGCTGGTATAAGATTTATAGGCAGAGCGTTTGCATTGCGTATCAAAGCCGGGGCTTTGATTTCGTCCCGAACCGGTGACGATTTGATTGCGTATATGCTGTGGCACGAGGCCCTTATCACCGCCACCGGCATTGTTTTCATTGCCGTCAGGAAGGTCAGAGATAGGGAGTTGTTCCCCATTCTCATTGCCATTCTTGTCGCCGGTATCAGTTGTTTTGCACTGTTTGACGCAATCTTCAAACATGGACTTTGTCACTTCTAAAGCTCTATTGAGTTTGCTAATAGAACTCATGGCTGTCAAAATTTTACTTTGTAACTTCTCAAGTTTTGTAATTTTCTTTTGTGCAGCATCGTATTTTTTCTGATATTTCTTTTGATTTTTTTTCCTGTTTTTCCTTATACTTTTAATCTCTTTTTCCCATTTATTTATCTGAGGCTTATATTCTTTAGCGAGCAGAGAATTGTCTTCGATAGCTTGTCTGCGTATCAAAATTCTGGCCTCAAGCGCGCGAATGTCATCGTCAGTCTTGCTGATCATGTCTTCAGGCGTATCCAGGGCCTTCAACTTCTCAATCTGGGCACCGTTTTCCGAATATTTTTCAAGTGAAAACCCGCGCTTTTTGAATTCGATTTTTTTTCGGTGAATTTCCAATGCTTGCTTACGCAAACCCTCAAGAAATTCATCATCACATTTCTTGCAACCGGAAGCCTTGATGCCATAATCATTGGCTTTATTGCCGCCGCCAACGGTGTCGTCCGGCGTGTTGCTGCTTCCCGGAGGGGTGCTTTCGGGCACCGTGTCGTCAGGTCCCTTGCTGCCACCTTCACCGGGAGGCAGGGGCGTCTGTTTGCACTGTTTTTCTGCTTTAACCGCAGCATTCATACGACAGACATCAAAATTATCATTTGCAATCTGAACGCGATAAGTCTGCGTCCCTCGTTTGATATTCAGCGCGTTCCACTGGGCCCATAAAGCGTCAGCCACACGGGTTTTCCCCTGCTTTACATTGCGCGCATACTTATCAGCCAGACCGTTCATCCGGGCAATCAGGGTCTTGAGTTTGACCTTTGCGTCTGTTGGTGACGGCAGTTTGGCGCAAACCAAACCAATATAGCGCTCATAGGCCGCTCGTTCGCACTTTAAAAAGGGGCGCTCTTCCACGAGGCCAGATCCTGTCACGACCTGGTAGCGGATATGGTGCGGCACATCGCCGGTATCCGTGTCGCCTTTCTGACCTCCGCCGTTACCCGGCGGGGTATTGCCGCCGCCCATACCTCCGGGGCCACCTGGTGGAGCCGGGGGAAAAAGGTCATCATTATTTCCTGCTAAAATCAAGGATGCTGTCAGCGTGTGTGGTGTGGGCAGGCCTGCGGAGACGGTATCTTCAGGGCCGTTACGTCCTTCGCCATTACCATCATGCGGAACATTTTCATCATCGCCAGCCAACGTCACCGTTGCACTCAGTGTGTGCGGTGCGGGCAAACCGGTGGGTACGTTATCATCCAGGCGATTGCCGCCGTCTATACCACTTTCACTCTTCTTCCTGACCGCCATAAGCAACACGGTATGGCCTGATGACAGGTGAAGTCTGGCTCTGGCGTCACGCACCCTGCTGCCGCTATAGCCCTTGTCGCCCCCAGTTCCGGACTCATCAGGTGACGTCGATTCAAGACCTCCATTACCAGGAGGTGTGTTCGGGGCCGTTGAGCCATTGCCGCCGCCTGCACTGCTTTCACTCTTCTTTCTGACAGCAACAAGCAAAATTGTGTGGCCTGATGACAGGTTAAACCTGGCTTTGGCATCATGCGCTTTGCTGCCGTTATAGTCCTTGTCGCCATCAGCAAATACGCCTGCCGTGCTGAGTACGAGTAACGAAAATACTAGGAAAAACCTGCGGCCTGCCCATAGAGCGGCATCGCAAGACTCGACCAAAATGGAAACAAAGTTCGTTTTCATAGTCTAGCTTCCTACTTTCGGATATTATGCGTCAGTGCAGTGTGGGGCTCGGTCATAGCGTGCAAACGGTCATTGTTTTTTTTCCGGTTTATGTGCTGGCAACCAGATATTTTTCATATATTTTGCCCAGCGTATGACTTCGCGTTTATTATCGGCTAGTTCTTTCATGGTATAACAATGCATAATCGTTCTTGATTCACTGCTTCCGGGTGAGGGGTTCAGCACAAGTGTTGAAACAGGCTCTGCTGAAAAATTAAAAGGCTTGTTTTCGAAGTAAGCATTGCTGTTCCAAAATTCTAAGGGGCTTTTGCTTTCGCTATCAAGATATGGTCTTATTGCTCTTTCAAGGTTCTCATATTGCTCTCGGCGGTCAGTGCGTATAGATTCCAAATCCCCATCATAAACTTCTTCCAAATAAGACTGTTCTCGTTCCCACAGATCAAACACATCCCCATCCGTTGCACTATTATGATCTTCCAGCCCATTACTGACGCGGACCGTACCCTTTTTCCCGGATATTCCCTGATTACAAAACCAGGGGTTTTTAGTTCCAGATATAAATGTGGCTGGCGGGTCCGTAGGTCCCAGTGTTACGGAATATTCTCGCCGGGGTGCCTCTACCTTGATCGTCGTCACCACCGTTTGCCCCGATGCTGGTAATACCAGCGCCAACTCACCAGCCGCTGCGACTATCATCAGAGTCGCTTTGGCCAGCATGGTTTTCTTGCCGGCTTTGATTGTCATGGTCTTTATCCTCGTGCATTTGCTCATTTGTCGTCACGCTTGGCAGCCTTCACCAACACCTTGCGAACCGTTCGAAGCTCATCCCAGGTATAGCAGCCCTTCAGGGTTGCTTTTTCTGGTGCTTCCAAGCCCATGATGACGCTTCTCACTAAAGCCATATTAAGCAGCGCATCGGGCTGGTCCGAAGTCACACACAGCGAAAACTCGGCACCCCGATGATGTCGCTTACGACAATATTCAACCCGCTCTTTCATTCCAGGGAAGGGGGCATTTCTTGTCAATTTATTGTAAATACTGAGTAAATTATCCGCATTGCAAACCCATTTTACAAATTTGAAATCAATCATCTCTCCTTCAAAACTGGCAACGGTCTGGCCACTTTCATCGGGCGCCTTTATTATGATTGTCCTTGAGGGCGCATCGCGGTCATCCTGTGCCAAGGCTTTGTTAGCCACCAGCCCACCGACAAGGATGACACACAGGCATATAAGGCCATTTTGAAAATAATTATTCATTTTATTCTCCTCATAATTCTGTCAACTTGCCTTGTGTTTAACGCCATAAAAAATATTTTCACTGGGCTTCCTCCAGGCTCCACTGACTATCGCGCGGGTCTGTGAATGAGCGCGAAAACTGTAATTCCATGCGCAGGATGCCATCAAGGCGGCGTGGTATGCCAAACCGCAGGACGCCATTTTCAGTTTGCCATTGCATGACCCGGATGAATTGACCGGAGGCGAGATCGGCATCAATTTCGGGTCCAAATTCACCCCTTATAAAGCTGCTTGACGGCTTTCCGTAATGTAAAAGTAATTTTTGCAGAGCCTGTTCATAAATTTGTTTCATGTTAATGGCATTGCCTAAATCGTCGAAAGCAATAAGCAATGCAGATCGTATAATTTTTCCGCTTTGCACTTGCACCAACAGGCGTTGTTCCTGTTCCATGTCACGAATGATACGGTTATACCATAACAGCGTATTGCCTTGACTTGTTGGCTTGCCAAGACCAGCAGCAATGGCCAGTTTGCGCGCCTGAATCACATCGAGACCAGGGGCAAGTTGGGCAATATCTAGAACCATGGCCTTGGATTCCAGAAGTTCTGTTGGCGCCTCTGGCAGTGTCCTTTCGCCAGACTTTTGGTGACGACCCACCGAGGTGTCAAAATTCAACGTCAAAAACATGCCGACGCGCCAGGCATTGGTATTTTGCACTGTCCCGTCATTGGGGCTGCGCCGGTACCAGTTGGCATCTACCCCAACTCTATATTTGTCCCAGTCATAGCTGTATTTGGCACCAGCGGTATACGTGATCAGTCCCAGACTGTTCGGCCGGCGGTTTTGATCCAGAACCGAATAATTCATGGAAATATTGTGCGGGCCGCGTCGCCCCGACAGGCGCAGGGTGGGGTTATATTCATGATTGACGGCGCCAACTTTGCCCGTGCTGCGGGCAACCAGGCCGGGCGAGACGGTCCCTTTAAAACCAAGCGCTTCAAAGCGATAGTCAAGACCAAGCGTAAATTGTCGGGTTATGTCGGCGGCTATTGTTGGCACAACACGGTTTTTGTTGTGGGTATAAAAATAACCGGCCCGGGCGGAAAGGCCTGGCATAATAGTTTTATTGAAGCGGGTATAGATGACGCGGCGGCGCTGATCCTGGCGTTTGTCCAGGCTCTGATCGGTTTGCTGATAGGCGTCAAAATTGCCAGAAAATCCTTTCACGGTGCCAGGTAAAATTGGGCCACCAACATTAACCCCATAGACATCACTGTCGCGCGGGTTCAATGTCTGCCGGTTAAGCCTGTAGGACTGCACCCGGCCACGTGCTGTCAGGCCATTCCTGAAGCGCCAGGACACATGCCCCTCGGCCGAACGACGGTCGGGTTGGATAGAGGCGGTATCTGGTCTGTAGTCCTGCCCATAGACCTCATAGCGGAAACGATAACCCAGTTGTGATAGTGCCACGGGTCCACCGGAGACCTGGGCGAAATAGGCGTTGCCGGTTCGGTTTTGGCCGCTATTGGTGCCGGTAAGGTCCCGATGGTCACCATCAAACAGGCCAATTTCCCCTTGCAAATCCAGGTGCTGACCCGCCAATTTGGTCTTATTGCCATAGACGGCGCTATAGACATATTGGCGTGTAGAAACCGGCACTCGCTTGCCGTCGGCCTGTTTATAATTAAATAACAGATTGGCCCCCAAGGTTCCCCATTTTGCGTTATCAAGCATCATCGACACCCCCGAACTTACCCCATCGCGGGCCTTGATATCGCGCCAGTCTCGCGATGCCATTCCAGAAAAGAACTGGATAGAGGCCTGGGTGGTGTCGCTCAGGTCAGGTTGAAATTCGACTTGCATTCCTTTTAGGGAACGCTGGATTGTTCGATAGCTTTGAAATGCAAAAA
Organism: Robiginitomaculum sp.; assembly: GCA_002733485.1. Lineage (GTDB taxonomy): Bacteria > Pseudomonadota > Alphaproteobacteria > Caulobacterales > Maricaulaceae > Robiginitomaculum_B. Next base: position 1,856 of record NVVU01000073.1, on the reverse strand, counting down.
AATCGCCGATTTCAGCACGGTAAGGAACCACAAAGGTACCGTTTTCTTGCCGTATATTGATGCGTTCTGGCACCAGGCCATTAAAGCGGCTTCGATAGTCGGAATCGTTGAGCACACCACTAAAGTTACCGGTAACCCGGTTATAGGACGAAAATGCCCTATCAAAATTCAGGCTGAATTCATCATATTGCTGCGATCCGGTGAACCGAAACGGTGAAGAGCGCTGGTCCCCATGGGTGTGGAAATTATCGTATCTGATGGTGTTAGCACCATAAAAATGCCAGGTGGCAAAACCGAGAGGACGCGCTTGTGCATTAGCCACCTTAGCCGGTAACAACATTGCCAACAGGAACATTAAAAATATGGCTAAATGACGCCTGCTAACTCCGCCGCCAGAGGCGGGTGTTATTGCGTAAGAATGTTCTATCACTAGAGGCAAACACCATACCTCCAAAATACTCCCAACACGTCTACTTGGCCACGAGGATGCCCCGCTTTGGCTAAGAGGAGAAAGGATGGGGAGGGCATAGCCAAAATGTCTTTTGGCGCGGATATGCGGAGATCTTTGAATTTCCCGCCATCGCCGTGTTGGCCAGCCAAGATGAGTGCAGCAAGATATGCAAGGTTGAACATTGAATGCGCCATAGAACTCCCCCTGACAAATAGCAAAGAAGAATGGCCAATATTGCCGCATCCTGCTATACGCATTCGTGCGTATATTGCGCGCGCATGAAACAGGTGGTGCGCTACGCTCTAATGGCTATTTTCCTTGATGCGCTGCAAACCAGGCGCTGGCGCGTTTTTGTGCTTTGGAAATATCGGCAGGCGTCATCCTGTTCGCCACAATATCGCGGTTTTTCAGCGCCTGTTCATTCCCTGCCGTTGCCGCCAGATTGTACCAAAAATGCGCTGCCACATAATCCAGAATTTGGCCCCTTCATTGTTGGCAATCTACAGGCCCAGAACCTCACGCATCCCCTCTGGCGTAACACCGAGCGCCACGTAAACCGCCTTGTTTTTGACCTGACGGCTTTCCGCATCACGGATTTTGACCCGCAGAGCATCAAGAAAAACGATGGGATAAACCCGCTCCAGAGCACGGTTTTGCCAGCCGGAAACTTCCTCCAAAACCGCGTCGGTCACACGGCTGATAAGGTCGGCTGATACACGCAGCCCATAAACTTCTTCCAAATGGCCGCGGATATCGCGGGTCGATAACCCAGCCGCATAAAGCCCAATAATTTTGTCATCCATACCATCGATCCGGGTCTGACCCTTCTTGATCAGCTCCGGCTCGAAACTGCCATCCCTATCGCGTGGGATGTCGATCGGTAGCGCACCGTCATCACCCTTCAGGGTTTTGCGCGTCGCCCCATTGCGCCGATTGCCTTGCTGGCTGGCAGGCTCCCTATGTGCTTCATAGCCTAGATGTTCCGTCAGTTCGGCACCAAGCATCCGCTCCATCAGCCGGACCTTCAACTCCTTCATCAGGCCTTTGTCGCCCAGCAAATCCTCAGGCCGATCAACGCCGCTAAGCAGCTCGTCCAGTATGTCGTTGGATAATGTCATTCTCGTCATGCTCCTTCGGTGGTGAAGCATGGACCAAATTACTCATACACAGAAGTTCAGATACTCTCTGGGCAGGCGGAGGACCACAAGACCGACCCGTCAAGGCCATATCTGTTGATTAAAGAGGAAGCCATCATTATCGCCTTTCGCAAACATACGTTACTGCCACTGGATGGCTGTCTATATGCCTTATAGCTACTTCACCACATCACCGAAAGCACTATAAATGGCTTCCCCGATTGAGTTCGCCGCTTTCAGGGCCGGGTCGGTATCAACATGGGCATAAC
>NVVU01000072.1 GCA_002733485.1 Robiginitomaculum sp. | reverse complement strand
TTCTGATTTGCCTTCGCTGAGCGGTACCAGAAACATGCCGCATTGGGGGCAGGAACCAGGGCCTTTCTGCACCACTTCGGGGTGCATCGGACAGGTGTACTCGGCTTCTGCATCATCAGCCTTATGATCATTATGATCATTATGATCATTATGATCATCATGATCCTTGTCGTCGTCACAGCAAGAATGCACATGGTTCGATGTGGCCAGCATAACACTTTTGGAGTCTGCCCCCTGATGGCCCTCATGCCCGTGCCCCGCACCCGCCTGAGCTTCACGCGGTACCAGATCCATACCGCATTTGGGACAGTTTCCGGGCTCATCCTGCACCACTTCGGGGTGCATCGGGCAAACATATTCAATGCGGATGCCCAGCATTGGTGCATCAAAATCCTCTACGTTCGGGTGAAAGGCGCCTTGTGCAAAAACCTTGCGCAGCTGGCGCGTACCCTGGTCCAGTTCCTGTTGTGATAAACCAGTCATGACATCCGCCTCTGGCAGGGGCGACAGATCCTGCGCACCAAGAAAAAACAGGGCACGCGGACGCACCATCTGGGCATACACCACGCTTGCTGCATCGCGCAGCTCTGCGGAAATATTGCCAACAATCAGAAGAACGCTGGCATGGCGCGGGCTGGCCACCATACGAAGGCCTGCCGCCTCTAAATCCAGGCCGTGGGCGCGGGCAATTTCAGGGCCGGGAATAACAAATGTGCAAAGATCGCGGGCCATGGCGGCGGCTGTCAACCGTCGCAATCCCGACCATGTTCCCTGACGCGCTCCTGTTTTCATCATTGTCTCCTCAAGGCTCCCTGGCTCCAGCCATAGAGTAAACCCAGAAACAAAATGGCCAGAAACACACCCATATCCAGCAGAGCAACCAGCCCTACCTGTTTGTAGACCACCGCCCATGGATACATATAGGCCATTTCCATATCAAAGGCCAAAAACAGGAGGGCATAGCCATAATAACGCGCGTGATAGCGTACCCAGACGGGATCACGTGCCAACTGGCCAGCGGTGGCAGGAACATCCTTGCCAGGCTCCTGACGGGCCTTACCAATGGCTCGAGACAGCAGATACAGACTGAGCACAAAGCCGATGGTGCCTACCGTCATGCCCAGTAACAGTCCGTATTGTAACAGTGCAGTCATATTGTACCCACCAACTTGCCTATGGCCTTGTTCCGAGGATTTTATGGGACCCTGTACGTAAAACGTCAGGATAGGTCCGAACCCTCAAAATATTCGCTGATTCTCAGTCAGAATCCTATGTCTTATGAATTGCAATTGCAATTCATTCTCTAATCCCTGCTACATTTTATGCTTGCGATAGAAGATGCCATTAGCTTCCTGTGTTTCCCGGATAAAGCGTAAAATGCTGGCAATCTGATCGTCAGTGACATTCGTCTGTGGAGGCATATTTCCAAAACGCCAGTGATGTTGAGGCGTGCCGGTTTTAGCGGCCCTGTAAAAGGCGTAGTCACCATGGTGGCCAGGATTGTAAATGTCGTGGATGAGTGGGGGCCCCTTGTCGGACCCGGTTGCGTTTATACCATGACATTCGGCGCATGTAGCGTTGAAAACCTTCTGGCCTTTGGCTGCCGCCGGTGAAAGCTTTGGTATTTTTATGGTCGGCTTCTGGCTGGGGGCAACCTGGCTTTGGGCTATGGGAGGGTGCGCCCCCCAACCAAAGAGGGAAACCCCAATAAGCAATATTGCGCTTATTTGGATATGAATTTTACCTGTTTTTTTCATTTTCTTTCTTTCTTTTTCAAGCGAGTGCCAATCCGTGTTCGCACCACACACACTGGCAGTTATGGTGATCACAGCTTTTATCTTTCAGTGGTGTTTTGTACCGGTACATCGCCAGGGGGCGCGCCAACTGGCTCAACCACCAGGGATTATAAAGTGTGTGGAGGGCTTTTCGCGCGTCACCTTTGGCAATTCGGGAAAGAGCGATACGCCGCCCCCATTGCCCGGCGAGATTGAATAAATACCGGTTGGCAATTGAGGTTTGCAATAACGGTAACAGCTCTTTTTTCCAGAGGATGGTATAATCCAGATTTTCGAGAAGGCTGCGCGCTGCGAGAATGCCTGACCGTATCGCATAGGTCATTCCAAAACCCGCAAGGGAATCCTGAAAACCGGCATGTTCGCCAATGACCAGTTTTCCACCCTGAACGGCAGTGCCGGGCAGTCTGAAGTTACCATATCCGCCCATTGGTTTGGGGTTTTTCATTTTCAGGTCAGCTTTCGCCTCAAAGAACGTGATCGTATTTTCCAGGAAAAAGCTCTGCTGTTTAAATTTCGTGAACATACAGGTCGCCACAGTGCCTCTACCCCCGGATATAAGAAGATATGCATAACCAAGAGGCGCCAGATTATCGTCAAAACAAATCCAGTTTCCATCAGGCATGTCCGTTTCAAAGACATAACCAACGGCAATGACATCAGCCGTTCGCGGACCTATGGCCAGAATGGCAGGGCCTTGCTGTTTTTTAATATGGCTGTCGAACTTAACGGTAACGCCCAGATCTTGTGCCTGAGATAGCAGCCCATTATCCAGCGACCCGGCGGCATCTCCTCTGCGGAGTAAATAGTACAGCGGCTCGCTGCTGTTTATTGAATAGGCCTGGCCACATGAATCAAATACCTGGCCAGTGCTTACGGGCGTGTGATCAAAGCTGGCCTCAATGCCGGCAGACGAAAATTCCTCCAGAATATTGCCCTCTGATGACCAGTTCTCCAAGCCCTGAAAGTCATTATGAAACCGGCCTCCTGCCTGCTTGCGCCGATCATGCACAACAACCTTTTGTCCGGCGCGGGCAAGCACGATGGCACTTGCCAGTCCGGCAGGGCCTGCCCCGACGATCTCAGTGGTGGACAGGTTTGCTGTCATTGCCCAATTCCTGGCTGTCCATTTGGCAAGCCGGTATTGCGTACAAATTTGGGGTCAAGGAATGCTTTACGCATCAGCATTGCCTATATAATCTCGTGTGACAGGTACGGTATTCACGGTTTTTGAAAGCTGGATTTGAAATACAACCAGGCCGGTATGACGAAAACTTGCCTCACAGGCAGCAAGATAAAATTCCCACATCCTGCAGAATTTTTCATCATAAAGTGCAGTGACCTTATCAAGGTTTCTCAGAAACCTGTGCCGCCATTCCCTGAGCGTTTGTGCATAATGCAACCTAAGCACCTCAATATCAGTTATCATCAGACCGCTGCGCTCAATCGCAGGCACAATTTCCGAAAGCGATGGGATATAGCCTCCTGGGAAAATATATTTGGCGATCCAGGACTGTGGTGTGCTCGGCCGGTTTGCGCACCCGATTGTATGGACAAGCGCAATGCCGTCTTTGCTCAATAAAGACGCAACTTTGGAAAAGTACTGGTTATAATAACCGACGCCAATGTGTTCGAACATGCCAACTGAGACTATACGGTCATAATGCCCTGTTTCCTGCCGGTAATCCCTGAGAAAAAATTGCACACGCTCCGCCAGACTTTTTTTCCTGACCTGCCCTTTGGCATACCGCAATTGCTCAGTCGAAAGGGTTAATCCTGTGACGTTTCCGCCTGCTTTCTCCGCCAGATAGAAGGCAAGCCCTCCCCACCCGGAGCCAATATCAAGAATTTTCTGATCCGGTGCCAACAGTAGTTTGGATGCGATATGCCGCTTTTTGTTTTCCTGTGCCTGTTCAAGGGTTTCTTCGGATCCCTTGTAATACGCGCAGGAATATTGCCGGTCCGGATCTAGAAACAGTTCATAAAGCCGGTCTGAAAGGTCATAGTGATGAGCCACGTTTTTTTGTGCTTTGCCAATTGGGTTATGCATCATAAAGCGTCGGTAAAGCCAGCGTGTTTTTTGTTGTAAATTGCGTATCCATATCCCGTTTCCGCGACCCAGATTGCGCAGGCACAGGTCCAGAAAGTCATAAATATCGCCATGCAGAATTTGCAAACGGCCTTCCATGTAGGCCTCACCGATTGCCAGGTCAGGGTTCAGTACGATCCGCCAACAGGTCTTCCAGTCATTAAACCGTACGGTCACTGGCGCGTCCTGATTACCAAACCGCAACCGGCTTTCATCTGGCAAAATCAAGAGCAGGTCACCCTCGTGGATTATGCGGTCAAGCATGTGCTTCAGAGCGCGGGGAACCAGTGCCAACGGTGCATCGCGTTTTGTATACAGGGGGTTGTTTGCCTTCATTTCTGAGCCTTAGGGGCAAAGAAATTATAGATTGGCACGAAAACCAGGGCGATGTACCATCCGTATGCAAAGCTCTCTATCAAACCCAGTAAAAAGCTGGGAAGGCTGATCCAGGTAACACCTGGCAAGAGAGGTAGCCAGCTCTGATACATATGCGCGCCTGGAACCAGTAGTCCTAAGGCAACGCAAAGGGCAAAGGAAACCGCCAGAAATATTCCCAGGCTCATGCCCACGCGATAAATACTGGCAGACGCGGCAGGTTTTTCCAAAACTGTTGTCATGATATCTGCTCCCACATAAGTTATTACGGTCACAGCAGGGCGTTCCCTCAGGAAAACACCTATACTGCTCTGACCTGTAGACGGCAGAACCCTGAAAACATTACACCCTCCCGGTTTATATAGGGGGGTATTCGATGGGTAATATTAAGTAACACTTTGAAATACAATAAAAAAATATAGAGTATTTTATCTGTAAAAAATATGCGTGTGCTTTTTATAAAGTCTGGTTTTCCTAGCGTTCATGATGGAGCGCAGTCATCAAAACCGTGCTTCAGACAACCGGTGCATGATCTGAGCAGGGCTTGACGCAAAGCTTGTCGGGAGCGGTATAACCTGACGGAAAGTGTGCCAGAAGAAATGCCCAGCTCTCTGGCCATTTCTTTTCTATCACCATTTTCCAGATCCAGCTTTTTTAACAGCAAGCCCTGATCGGGTGGCAATGCTGGCAGGAGGGTATGCAGACAGCTACAAAAAGTATCATAGAACTCATCAATAATTGCTGTTTTAGGGGCTGTATCCAGTTCTTCGGAATAGGCCTGTTTCAGGTGTTTATGGTGTCCAGCCTTGCGATAGTGATCGGAAAGCGTAGAGCGCAAAAGCGCATAGAGCCAGGAAACCAGGCTTTCTTTTTTACGAAGTTGCCCTTGTTTTGAAATTGCCCTGACGCAGAAATCCTGCAACACATCTCTAGCATCATCCAGGCTGCCCACACGCTTGACCAGAAACCCTAAAAACTCTTCATGATGTTGGGTCAACGCCTTAATGATGGCAGGGTTGGGGGGCTTTTCTGATACCGCTTGCTTTGGCATTCTTTTACTCTTTAGCATGAAACTTTGAAATCGCCGAAGGGATTTTTATTCAGGCAGGCTACAAAATCAGAAATCCACTTTCAAACCGTTTTCTTCTGATAACGCCTGATTGGTGACTTTTATTTTGGCTGTGAAGAGCAAAGCCTAGCATCGCTTTTCAGGACAGGAAACAGGAAACGCGGCAAAAGTTAATGCAAAAGGATGAACCGCTTGCGGCCAGCGTGATAAGCTGCGACTGATCATTTGAAACTCGAGTGTCTGGAATTGATGTAGAGAAAGGGCAAAATGAAACAGGGTTCAGAAAACAAGTTAACGCTGGTGGGATCGGTTTCGCTCGGTACCGGCGTGATGATTGGTGCCGGAATTTTTGTCCTGATGGGGCAAATAGCCGAGCTTGTCGGCGCTTTGTTCCCGCTTGCATTTCTGGCCGGGGCGGTCGTTGTCGGGTTCAGCGCCTATTCCTACGTGAAATTTTCCAACACATATCCATCTGCGGGCGGCGTTGCCTTGTTTATGCGAAAAGCCTATGGGCCAGGCACAGTCGCCGGAACATTTTCGCTGCTGATGTATGTGTCGATGGTGATCGCGGAAAGCCTGGTGGCGCGCACTTTCGGATCGTACACACTGCGGCTGTTCAAGGTTGAAAACACGGCACTTCTAGTGCCGGTTCTGGGTGTGGCGCTGATCGGTGTGGCCTATGTTATCAACATATCCGGCAACAAGACAATCGAGCGGACAGCAAATCTGACGGCTGTGATCAAAATCATCGGCATTGCCATCCTTGCGCTGGCCGGACTGGCTTTCGCCGGCTTCCCGCCGGTTTCCAGCTGGGTCAGCGGCGGGGCCGTTACGGGCGGATCCGGGTTCAACTTCATTGCAGCACTTGCCCTGTCGATTCTTGCATTCAAAGGCTTTACCACCATCACCAATCAGGGTGGTGACATCGTCGACCCGCATCGTAATCTTGGCCGTTCGATCATCCTCTCCATCCTGATCTGCACCGTCATTTACACACTTTTGGCCTTGTCGGTCGTCAGCAACCTTAGTGTTGCGGAAATTATCACCGCCAAGGACTATGCCCTCGCCGCCGCCACGCGCCCGGTATTTGGCGACCTGGGTTTGGTTTTCACCGTACTTCTGGCCATGGTCGCGACCGTGTCCGGGTTGATTGCCAGCGTCTACTCGGCCTCCAGAATGCTGGCAATGCTGAGCAGTATGAAACAATTGCCCCGGCTTTATCAGGGCATTCGCAATCCTGCGCTGGTTTTGACCGTAGCGCTTGCGGTCACGTTGACCATATTGTTTGATTTGACGCGCATCGCCGCGATCGGAGCCATTTTCTACCTGTTAATGGACATCGCTATCCATTGGGGCCTGTTCCGGTATTTGAGAAAAGAGACGAAAGCAAATCCGGTCATTCCGCTGATCGCCATCGGCCTGGATGTCATTATTCTGGGGGCATTCCTGCTGATGAAATACCAGAAAGATCCGCTGGTTATCATTGTTTCGCTGTTTGGTTTTGTCGCGATATTGATTGCCCAGCGTTTGTTCATGATCACCCACACGGACAGCAGCGGTCATATGCAAATGGAAATGGAGATGAAAATGACCGACACAGATAATACTATGTCCCGGTCAGGAGAGAAAAAGATGCCTGATGATATGGATATGTAATCATTGTTTTGACTACAGATCCAATGTGGGCGCTCCTGCGCAGGGGTTCTGTCTGATCAGGCATCTGGCAGAGTATTAAATTATTAATATAAAACAATGAGTTAGGTGGCGGTGAGAGTGGGATTCGAACCCACGAGACGGGAACACCGCCTACACGCTTTCCAAGCGTGCGCCTTCGACCACTCGGCCACCTCACCTGCGCCGCGGCACTATAGCCATGAGCGGGCGCGCCGCAAGGTGCATACCAGCACCGAATGCACCTGCGTTACCGTTGTAAAATTATTGTAGAAAATTTGGTCTTCCCGATTAAATTCGATGTATATTTTCTATACTTAAGGCGGTTACCATCTTTTTTCTTGACCCGATCTTATCTACCTTTATCTCTCAAGACAGCCGGGTCTGTAAATAATGCAGACAAGAGAAGTGAAACCAACATGCCGCCAGCCGCCCAGAAAACACATTTTGTCAACAACCGGTCGCTCTATGCACCCTGGCCGGATGGATTTGCAGAGGCCAGTTTTGCCATGGGATGCTTTTGGGGGGCCGAACGCCTGTTTTGGCAAATCCCCGAGGTTTGGGTCACCATGGTGGGCTATGCCGGGGGCGATGATCCGGCACCGAACTATACTTCGGTTTGCGCCGGCGTGACCGGCCATGCGGAAGCCGTGCGGGTGGTATATGACCCCACCGCCATAACCTATGCACAACTGTTACAGCTTTTTTGGGAACATCATGACCCTACTCAGGGCATGCGCCAGGGCAATGACCGTGGATCGCAGTATCGCTCGGTCATCTTCACCAATGATGAGACACAAAAACAACTGGCGCAGGCAAGCATGAAGATATTTCAGGTTGAGTTGAGCGCCAAAGGCTTTGGCCCCATTACCACCCGGATCGTTGATGCCGGGCCATTTCATTATGCCGAAGAGGATCACCAGCAATATCTGGCGAAAAACCCCGCTGGCTATTGTGGCCTGAAGGGCACCGGCGCCCAGTGCGCCCTATAATGCGCAGGAGCAAAGCGTGAGTGTTTATCCATCCCTGAAGGATCCGGCTTATCTGGAAGACCTGTTCTTGCGTTTTCCCCGGGGCACAGGCCCGTTAATTGCCTTTCATGATGCAGTTTTGCGCAATGAAGACAGCCCGTTATCCATTGCCGAACGAGAAATCATTGCCGCCCTGGTGTCCGGCCTGAATGCCTGCGCCTTTTGCTATGGCGCCCACAAGACCATGGCCATGGCCTTTGGCCTGCCCGAAGAAACCATCACCGCTCTGGTCGATGATATTGACAGTGCCCCCATAGAGGAAAAGTTGAAACCCCTATTGCACTATGTGCGCAAGCTTACCTTAAGCCCCTCAAAAATGGTGCAAAGCGATGCCGATGCCGTCTTTGCGGCCGGCTGGCCCGAAGACGCCCTGCATGATGCCGTGCTGGTCTGTGCACTGTTTAACTTTATGAACCGCGTGCTGGATGGYKCYGGCATCACCCCCAAACCGGTGTTTGACAAACCCGATGCAGAGGCCCTGAAAACCCGGCGCAACAGCACCTATACGGGCTGGGCGCGCGGAGCTGGAATTATTCCCTGAATGCACAAGTCACGTAATTTTTCTGCAAAACTGGCCATGGTAGGTCCATGGCTGAGCCGGCACCAGCATGTGGTGCGGTGGGGGTTCTGGCTGACGCTGGTTCTGGTGTTGACTTTATCATTAAAGCCCAGCCCGATCAGCATTCCTCATTTACAAATTTCCGACAAAATAGAGCATTTTCTGGCCTATCTGGCGCTGGGCACCCTGATGGGGATAGGATGGCCCATGAMCCGGGCCCGCACGGTCCTGTTGGCGCTTTTGGCTTTGATGCTGCTGGGTGCCAGCATTGAGATTATTCAAGGCACCCACTGGATTGGACGCACCGCCTCCTGGCTGGACCTGCTGGCGGATGTGCTGGGGGCATTTCTGGGCCTGATGACCAGCACCGCTTTGCGTCGTCTCCAAGGCGCATAAATCTTGCAACGAGCCTGAGTAACTGTGTCGAAACCGGACACTGGCGCGCGATTTTGTGCGAATACACAGTCAGGTATGGCGAAATGGAATTGGTGATTGGCAAAGCGTTACAACGCGGCACAGCGGTAAGCGTGGTTATGATCGCGTCACTTACACTGGCCGTGGCGGCCCTAGCTGGTGCCCCTGTCGGCACCCCCTTTGATTCCCTGCCCGATGCCCGTCCCGGTGAATGTTTTGCCCGGGTATTAATCCCGGCCCGTTATGAAACCCGTTATAAAGACATAGTTGTTGATCAGGGCGAGGAGCGCATCGGCGTGCGCAATACCCGCTTTGCCACCCAAACCCGGGATATTCTGATCCGGGATGCCGCCAAACGCTATATGGTGCGCCAACCGGTCTATAAAGCCGTGCAGGAACGGGTGATGGTGCGCCCGGCCTATGAACGTCTGGAGGTGGAAGCCGCCGTTTATCGCCACGTAAATGAACAGGTGCAGATCGCCCCGGCGCGCACCGCGTGGAAGCCCGGAAAATCTCTGGCCGACTGGTCTGGGGTCAAAGCGACAAAGAATAAACTGGGCGAGGTTTATTGTCTGGTAGACATTCCGGCCGAGACCAAAACCGTATCCAGGCGCGTGTTGGTGCGCCCGGCGCGTACCCATACCGTCACCGTGCCGCCGCTATACCGGACCATCACCCGCCATGTTCTGGTGGATCCGGGCAGCGTGGAGGAAGTTCAGATGGCGGCGCAATATGACCAGATCACCACACAAAGGCTGGTCGCAGAGGCCGAACAGTATCGCACAACCATCGCCCCCAGAACCCAGCAAATTCCCTATCGTGTGGAGATCGCACCGGCCCGCTATGGCTGGATCCAGGTTTTGTGCAACACCAACGCTAGCCCGGCGGCCATTTCAGGCGTGCAATCGCAATTACAACAATTGGGTTATTATCACGGCCAGCCTAACGGACAACTTGATCTTTCCACCGAAAATGCGGTGCGGGCTTATCGACAGGCCGTCAATATCCCTCATGGTGGTTATCTTTCACTGCAAACGATGAATGCCCTTAGCGAAGGGCGAAACACCCCCGAACCGGCAACGGCGCACGCAGAGGCCTATGCCTATGCCCGGGTAGAAACCACGACCTCACAGGAGGTTTTTTATCCTGCCCGCCAAAGCAGCACTTTGGCGGCGGACGAACGGGTTTCGCGACTTGTGCCCGCCAGGGTTTCTGTCCGCAGGCGATATCTGAGCTGGCAAGGGAAAACCAAGCCTTAACTTGTTCAGAACCGGTGACTATCGGTTAAGGTTATTGCGCTAGGGYTTCTTCTGAATAAATGCTGAAAGGCACAGAAGGAGCGTATCGCCGCGTAATGTCCAGTCTTGAAAAAGTCACCATACTGGTCCTTGAAGACAATTCTCATATGGCGTTGATCCTGCGCGAGATCATGCGCGGGTTTGGCCTGCGTGATATCCGTGAAGCCCGAGATGCGGCCACCGCTTTTGAAATTATCAAGGATAACCATATCGATATTGCCCTGGTGGACCAGAATCTGGGCGATCTGGATGGCACCGAATTTGTGCAATTGATCCGCAATGCCGATGACAGCCCCAACCCCTATATCCAGATCATCATGGTCACCGCCCATGGGGACCGTAAAACGGTGATGGAATCACTTCGCGCCGGGGCCAATGAGTTTATGGTCAAGCCGGTAACGCCGATGGATCTGTATAAAAAACTGGTGGCCTGTATCGACAAGCCGCGCCAGTTTGTCCGCACCTCAACCTATTTCGGCCCGGACCGCCGCCGCCGCCAGGACACGACCTATCGCGGACCGTGGCGACGCAAAAATGATCCCCCGGAAGGCATCAGCGATAGCGGCGAACAAATTGGCCAGGGCACACGCCCAACCGTGATAGAGGGATAGCCCTCCCCCNTATACGGCAGGCGTTTAATAGCGCTTATTTAGCCAGTGCAGCCTTGGCAGCCTTGGCAGCTTTGGTTTTTTCCTTATCCTTGCGAGTCATAGCGAAGATAACCCCGGACAGGCCCAACAAGGCAATCAGGTTAGGGGCCGCCATCATGCCATTGCCGATCGAGGCCAGCGTCCAGGCCAGATCATTGGTATAGACCGCCCCCAGATAAACCACGATGCACCAGRCCACCCGATAAAACGGAATGACCTTTACGCCAAACATGAATTCCATCGAGCGTTCACCATAAAGCGCCCAGCCCAAAATGGTAGTAAAGGCAAAGACCGCCAGCCCGATGGTGACAATCCATTGTCCCCCGGGAATAGAGGCCCCAAAGGCATTGGCCGTCACCGAGGCAGCAGACGCGATGCCAGACTGCCAGACCGGCAAAGTGCCATCAACGGCCCCGCCCGGTGCAAAAATTGCCGGCGCGGTGAGGATCACCAGCGCGGTCATGGTACACACCACCAGCGTATCGATGAAGGTGCCCAGCATGGCAATGGTGCCTTGGCGAACCGGATCATTGGTATTGGCCGAAGCATGGGCAATAGCCGCAGAGCCAAGCCCGGCCTCGTTAGAGAATGACCCGCGATTGGCCCCCTGGCTCATGGCCACCATGACAGAGGCCCCAATAAAGCCGCCCGCAGCGGCGGATGGATTAAAGGCATCGTGAATGATCTGCATAAAGGCTGCCGGAACCAGTGAGGCATTGGTGGCCAATACAATCAGCGCACCGGTTATATAGAAAAGCGCCATGATCGGCACCAGAAAAGACGCCACTTTGGCAATGGATTTAACACCGCCCATGATCACCATAAATACCAGCACGGCCATCACCAGCCCGGTCTGCCAGGTGGCAATGTGCAGATTGTCTCTAAACAGGGCCGAAACCCCATTGGCTTGCACCAGATTGCCGGTGCCAGGTGCCGCTATGGCGGTCAGGATGGCAAAGGCCCAGGCTAGCCAGAGCCAGTTCTTGCCCATGCCGTTTTTGATGTAGTACATCGGCCCGCCAACATGCATACCACGCTCGTCAACTTCACGAAAACGCACCGCCAGCAGGGCTTCGGAATATTTGGTGGCCATGCCAACAACGGCGGTCATCCACATCCAGAACACCGCGCCTGGCCCACCAAGTGTAATGGCAGTGGCAACCCCGGCAATATTGCCGGTACCAATGGTGGCCGACAGCGCCGTAAAGAGTGCTGCAACGGGAGAAATTTCGCCCTCACTGCCCTCCCCCGACGCTTTTTTACCGGCAAACAAAAGGGAAATAGCATAAGGCAAACGGCGGAGCGGCATAAAACGCAGACCAATAGTTAAATAGGCCCCGGTACCAAAAAGCAGGATGACCAGAGGCGGCCCCCATATAAAACTGTCTACCTCGTTTAGTGCCGAAATAATTGATTGCAACATAGTTCCCCAAGGCCTTTCATTATGGCTATTTGTTTGGGCGCGACCCTAACGGCTGGCCCCGACCTGAGCAAGCGACCTTTTAGGATGAGACAAAGTTAACAGCAATGTATCTGTGACTGACCCAAAATCGTCATACTCGGTCTCTATACCGGWCATACTTGGGCACAACACTGAATATTAACCCTCTTTGGGTTTTATGGGTGCCCACATTTTTATAAAAACAAAAAGAAATAAAATGACACAAACTTCTATGAAAACACTAGCCCTGCTGGCCGCTGGATCTCTTGCCCTCAATGCCTGCTCAGCCATTGGCATCGAAACCCCAAAAATACTCAAGGCACCGTTAGCCAGGATRAAGGGGACGCCAGCCAAAACCACCGTGGCCAGCCCCAAACCGGTGCAAACCGCCGACAGCTATTACCAGAACGGGGCCGCCCAGTTAAACGCCGCGCTAAATCAGCGCGCGACTGTGGGACGGGCCAAAAACATCATTCTGATGATCGGTGATGGCATGGGAATTTCCACCTTGACGGCGGGGCGGATTTATACCGGACAGCAACAAGGCCTGGACGGGGAAAGCTATATTCTGGAAATGGAAAAGCTGCCCTATACGGCGCTTTCACGCACCTATGCCCATGATGCCCAGGTTTCTGATTCGGCCTCGACAATTACCGCGCTGGTCAGTGGCGCTAAAACCAGCATTCGCACCATCGGTGTCGACCAGACCGTTCCCTATGGGGATTGTGCCGCCTCATCCGGGCATACGCTTACCTCCTTGTTCGAGATGGCCGAGGATGCCGGACGGGCCACAGGCATGGTTAGCACCGCGCGTATAACCCACGCCACCCCGGCCGGGGTTTATGGCCATGTGGCCAATCGCGGCTGGGAACGCGACAGCGTGATGAGCGAAGAGGCCGTCAAAGACGGCTGCATTGATCTGGCCCGCCAACTGGTGGAATGGCCCCATGGCGACGGCCTTGAGATTGCTCTTGGCGGTGGGCGCGAAAACTTCCTTCCCAAAGACGTTAAAGATCCGGAATATGCCGACCAGAACGGCAAGCGCGGTGATGGTCGCAATATTGCCGAAGAATGGGCGCAAAAACCCGGTCATGACTGGATATGGAACCAGGACCAGTTTGCCGATATTGATTTTTCCGGTCCGGATAAAATTCTGGGCCTGTTTGAACCCTCGCACATGAATTATGACGGCGACCGCGCCAAAGATGGTGCTGGGGAACCTTCCCTGGCCGCCATGACCCGCGCCGCCATCACCCGGCTCAGCCAGGATAAGGATGGGTTTGTGCTGATGGTCGAAGGGGCACGCATCGACATGGCCAATCATGCCAATAATGCCGCCCGCGCGCTTGAGGATGTCCGTGCTTTTGATGCGGCGGTCAAAGTGGTGCGCGAAATGACCGACCCTGCTGATACTCTGATTATTGTCACCGCGGATCACAGCCACGGCCTGACCATAAATGGTTATCCCAAACGAAATAACCCGATTTTGGGCCTGACCTCATCCCTGGATGGCAAGCCCATGAAGGGGGCTGACGGCAAGGCCTATACCACGGTGCTTTATTCCACCGGGCCAGGCTCCATGTTTGCCACCCCGGATCAGTATCGCACCATTGTGCCRGGTAAATACTCCCTCAGTTCTGATGGCAAAAAAGAGACGGACAAATCCGTGATCCGTCCCGACCCGGAAGCGGTGGATACCACTGCCCATGATTATAGACAGCAGGCGCTGATACCATCGCGTTTTTCCAAACATACCGGCGAAGRTGTACCGGTGTTTGCCGATGGCCCTTCGGCCTGGCTGGTCCATGGCGCGATCGAGGAAAAYACCCTCTTTCACATTATGGCTTACGCCGGCGGCCTGGCCGGATACACGCCAGAAAAGTGAGACGAATTCATTCTCTCCACCCTTCGAGACACTTCGCGGGTGGAAGAGGGTATAATTATATCCGAAAATAAATACCCAATACCATATTTGCGGCTTTGATCGCGTGGAACCAGCCAGGTACAGACTCATTCAGATGCCTGATTTCACGAGAGTTTTTTGAGCAAACACAGAAAGTACACAGGCCAGGCCATGAACGCAGCTGCGACGTGCAGACTTGCCCCGAAGTTGGCGAGCTAACATTGAGAGTTCAATTAAGCCTCAGTTTGGCGGTGTCAGTCCTCTTGTGTCATGGACACCCCAGATATCCAGGCGATATCCCTTATGATTTTCGACCATGGCAATGGAGTGATCCGGGGTGAATCTTCCTGCGAATACTCCGCTTTCGCCGACACCCAGAAACGACCACGGGGTTTTTCTCTTTGGGGCTGGGAACAAATTTAGTGCAATTGCCTTTCCATCGGTTTTCAAAGCTGCCGTGCCATCAGGCCAGACGTAGAGCGTGCCCGGTTCCTGCGCATGGTGTATGCCGATGGATTTTCGCACCATCACGGCCCAGCGCCCTTCAGGAAGTGCGCCCACTATTGCCGTTGGGGTTTCTGCCGCGACACTGGGGGCGGTAACCGCTGCGCTGACAACGGAAAGGTTCGTACCGGCAGCGTCCTTGAACCGTACGAACAATCTTGCGTTGGCAGGATCCAGCGCAATGCCATTAGAGGATTGATCGGTTACAAATGCAGCAATGAAAGTGGGAGTTGCGCCAATGGAAGTGTTGACGGTGGGGCCAAGTGTTGAAATGCACTCAGACGCTGTATTGGTTTCGCAGATTTGAATTTGCAATGGCAAGGCTGCGGCACCGGTATCTGCTGATACGATTACCGCCGCATCCCCAGCGTTGATATTGATGGCTGAAATGCTCATGAAGCCAGTACCAGCAGACGGGATATTGATTATGCCGTCACCAGATGGGGTGACCCCGATAGAGAGGATGTCAGGGCCAGCCTGTGAAAGAATCGTCAAAAACGCTGTATTGACGCCCGATATGGCACCGACATTGCCATTATCACAAACAAAGTTGGGAAATACGTCCGTGCCAGCACTAACCGCAATGGGGGTAAAGGAAAGAAGAAAAGGTTTTATCTGGCCGGCCGCGATGTTAAAGGGCGCGTCAACAATCCCCGTTGGCACATTGGAAGCATCTGTTTCCTGATAACTC
This sequence comes from Robiginitomaculum sp., assembly GCA_002733485.1. GTDB lineage: Bacteria > Pseudomonadota > Alphaproteobacteria > Caulobacterales > Maricaulaceae > Robiginitomaculum_B. Next base: position 842 of record NVVU01000072.1, on the reverse strand, counting down.
AGGGTAACGGGCGAGGATGCGGGAATGCTGATCTGACAGTTTTGCGCCAGATTTGACCCGGCGTTAATCACCGAGGCATATACGGTGATATCCGCTCCGCCAACATAACCTGAACGCGCCGAGGGCAGCACCGAAGAAAACAGCGTGGTTCCTTCTGAAAGTATAGTCCCAGTTGGTGCAGAAACTACGCTTTCCTGCGCTCCAAAGCCATCGGTATAGCTGAGCATCACATCAATGATCTGGCCAATATCGGCCTGTACCAGCTGATAGGTGCTAGTACTGGCACTGGTGATGTCAGAACCACTCCGCCGCCATTGATGATTAAACGTGCCCAACCCGTCTATATCGGCAATTCCTGATGCATCAGCCGTAAGGATTTGACCCATTACGACTGTACCGGTGATGAGCATCGTGCCGGTGGGCATATCATTAATGTTGGCAATGGGGCCGAYAACTGAAGAGGTGAGGCTTTCGCCAGAACCTGCATTRTCCACAAATTGGACTACCACCCGGATGGAGGCCCCGACATCGGCCTGGGTAAGCATGAAGGTAGAATTTGTCTCACCGGCAATCTCGCCATCATCTCGTCGCCATTGATAAGTAAATACCACACCATTTAATCCATCAGGGTCAGAAATGCCTGAAGCGTCTGCCGTCAACGTCTGACCTTGCGTGGGATTGCCCGCGACTGCGACTACGCCGGTGGCCGGGTCGTTTATACCGGCAACGGGACCAGAGGGTATAGAGACCACGCTTTCGCGTTTCCCACCTCCATCGGTGTAATCAACCGCCACAGTAATGGTGGCCCCAACATCAGCCTGCGTAAGTAAATAATCTAAATC
>NVVU01000071.1 GCA_002733485.1 Robiginitomaculum sp. | reverse complement strand
AGACGAAGAGCTGCGGTTATTTTTTTAGCACAGCCCATACAACGAACTTTCTGTAATGGGATGGATTTTCAATACTTGTCTTAAAACCATGCCGGTAATTGCCGCCCTGGTTTTATCAACCCCGATTACACCTGCTTCTGCCCAAGAGGACCATGGCGAGGAACATGCTGAAAATCTGCTCCGCATGAGCGCCAGCCAACGCCGCCAGAACGGCGTTGARACCATGCRCATTGCCCCMAAATCCCTGACTATAGAGATCAGCGCCCCSGGTGAGGTGGGACTGGATCTTTACAAAACCAGTCAGGTTACACCGCGTATTTCCGCGCAGGTAATTACCCGCCATGCCCGCCTTGGCAATGCGGTTAGTATGAATACACCACTGGTAACGCTCTCCAGCGTTGACATGGCCCAGGCGCAAGGTGATCTGATTGTTACCGCTCGGGAATGGGACCGGGTAAAAAAGCTTGGCCGCAAGGTGGTTTCGGACCGCCGCTATGTGGAGGCGCAAGTGGCCGCCCAACAGGCCCGCGCCAAAGTGCTGGCCTTTGGTATGACTACAAACGCTGCTGACAAACTGGTGAGTTTGGGAGATGCCTCAAAAGCTACCGGGGCATTTGCTCTCTATGCCCTGCAAAGTGGCACCATTATGCGCGATGACTTTGTGATCGGTGAAATTGTTGATCCCGGCCGCGTTTTGTTTGAAATCACGGACGAGCGCAGTGTTTGGGTGGATGGACGCCTGTCTGCCGATGATGCATCCGCCATTATTGCCGGTGCACCGGTGCGCATTCGTACCAGCGCGGGCAAGCAGTTTGATGGGAAAGTCCTGCAATTACATCATGCCATTGATGAAACCACGCGTACTTTGACGGCACGGATCGAAGTTGCCAATACGGAAGATGCCTTGCATGCGGGACAGTTTGTCACCGCCTTTATCGAGTCCAGAAAAACCGATCCCGTGCTGGCCATACCGCTAGAAGCCGTAACCCTGATGGATGGGGGCAGTCATGTGTTTGTCCTTGAAGGCGATACGCTAACACCCGAACAGGTGCTGACCGGTGCCACGCGAGGCGGCTGGGTCGAGATCAAAGGTGGGCTGAAACGCGGCGATGAAATCGCCATCAGTCAGATCTTCTTGCTCAAATCCTTGATCCTGAAATCCGCAATTGGCGACTCGCACTAGGAAAAACCGATGTTAAACAAACTTGTTGAATTTTCACTCCAATACAAAGCACTGGTGCTGATTGCGTTCGGCGTCGTCGGCTTTTTAGGCTGGCGCGCGGTGACCACCATTCCCATTGATGCTTTTCCAGATGTCACCCCGGTGCAGGTCAATATCTACACCGAATCCCCGGGGCTGGCGGCCGAAGATGTGGAACAACTCCTCACCTTTCCGGTTGAATCCGGAATGGCGGGCCTGCCTGACGTACAGCAAATCCGCTCGGTCAGCCTGTTTGGCCTTTCTTATGTAGCGGTTTATTTTGAAGACAGCATGGACATTTATTTTGCCCGCCGTCTGGTCATGGAACGTCTGGCCGAAGTGGCCGACCGCATTCCCGAAGGTTATGGCACCCCTGAAATGGGGCCCAACACTTCGGGGTTGGGTCAGGTGTTCTGGTACACGCTGGAACGGGCTGATGAAAAGTTGAACGCCGACATTACCGACATGGATTTGCGCACGGTGCAGGACTGGAATGTGCGCCTGATCCTGCGCACTGCGCCCGGCGTAGACGATGTCATGTCCTGGGGCGGGCAGGAGCGCCAGTTTCAAGTGCAGATCGACCCGTTAAAACTGATCAAATATGAACTTGGGTTTCGCGATGTTATGGAGGCCCTTAAGGTCAATAACCGCCAGGTTGGCGGCCAGTATATTGACCGTGGGGCAGAGCAATATCTGGTGCGCGGGCTGGGGCTGGTCAAAAACGAGCATGACATTGGCGATATTGTCGTCAAGGTTGCGCACGGCACGCCGATTTATTTGCGTGATGTAGCCTCAATTGTACAGGCACCTGCATTGCGTTTTGGCGCCGTGACCCGTGATGGCAAAGAGGTTGTGCTTGGCATGGCCCTGTCGCGCATTGGCGAAAATGCCAAACAAGTCGTCGATAATGTCAAGGAAAAGGTCAATATCGTCGAAGGTGCCTTGCCAGAAGGCATGGTGATTAAGCCGATCTATGATCGTACAGAACTGGTAGAAAAGGCCGTGGGCACCGCCGAACGCGCCTTGATTGAAGGCTCCATTCTGGTGGCCATTGTGCTCTTTTTGTTTTTAGGCGAGTTTCGCTCGGCGCTGGTGGTGATCACCGCATTGCCGCTGGCCATGCTGATTGCCTTTATTTTTATGAGCCAGATGGGTCTGTCGGCCAATCTGATGTCACTGGCCGGTCTGGCTATTGGTATCGGTATGATGGTCGATGGGGCTGTGGTGATGGTGGAGAACTCGTTTCGCATCATGGCCGAGCGAAAATCCGAAGGCGGTGGCCCGGTTAACCGAACGGCGGCGGTACTGACTGCGGCGCGAGAAGTAGCCAATCCGGTCAGCTTTGCCATCGGCATCATCATCATCGTGTTTATGCCGCTCTTCACTCTGGATGGACTGGAAGGCAAGCTGTTTAAGCCCATGGCTTTTAATATCAGCTTTGCCATGGCCGGATCAATGCTGTTGACCCTGACCATCATCCCGGTGCTGGCATCATTGATCCTCAAACCCAAAGAGGAAAAGGATACCTTTTTGGTGCGCTGGCTGAAGAAGGGCTATCTGCCGCTGCTGGCCTTTGGCCTGAGACGCAAGGCCGTGGTGGTCTTGAGCGCCGTGGCGTTGCTGATTGCCTCGCTAGGCCTCTTTCCGTTTCTTGGCAAAGAGTTCATGCCCCAGCTTCAGGAAGGCTCGATCATGTGGCGGGTAACTTCCATTCCCTCCACCTCGCTGGATCAGTCGATCAAAATTTCCAAAGATATTGAAAATGCCCTTAGCGCCTTTCCGGAGGTGGAAACCACCATCGCCATGATCGGTCGCGCCGAAAAAGGCGAAACGGCAGACGTCAATTATATGGAGGTCTACACGGCCCTAAAACCGCAAAAAGAATGGCCAAAAAAACGATCCTTCGAACATCTGGCCGATGAAATGCGTGAAAAGCTGGAAGTGGTGGCACCGACCTCGGTCATTGCCTTTACCCAGCCGATCCAGATGCGTGTGGAAGAGCTTATTTCGGGCGTTCGTGCCACGCTGGCGGCCAAGCTCTACGGCGAAGACCTGGGTGAACTGGACCGTCTGAGTGAGCAAATCAAGAACGCCATTGCCGAAGTGCCGGGCGCGGCAGACCTGTCGCTGGAGGCCAATATCGGCAAGCCGCAAATTCGCATCACTGTGGATCGTGAGGCCCTGGCGCGTTATGGCATGAACGCCGATGACGTGCTGGAACTGGTGCGTACCGGCATTGGTAACGAGCCGGTCAGCACCTTGATTGACGGCGTTAAGCGCTTTGATATCACGGCCCGGCTGAACGATGCCTCCAAGGCCTCGGTAGAGGACATTGGCAACATCCCCTTGCGCACCGGCACGGGCGCGATTGTGCCCCTCAAACGGGTGGCCAAAATCACCACCGCCGAGGGGTATTCCTTTATCCGGCGCGAGCAATTGCAACGTTATGCGGTAATTCAGATGGATGTGCGCGGCCGCGATGTGGATAGCTTTGTGCAGGATGCCAACACGGCCATTGAACAGAAGGTGGACATGCCACCCGGATACTGGATCGAATGGGGCGGTGCCTTCGAGAACCAGCAACGGGCCATGAAGAAGCTGGGCGTCATCGTTCCGGTGACCATCTTCTTTATCTTTGTGCTGCTCTATACGGCGTTTAATTCTCTGCGTTTTGCGGCTTTGATTATTGCCAATGTGCCCTTTGCCACGATTGGCGGTCTGGTGGCCCTGTTCATCAGTGGCCAATACCTTTCGGTGCCCTCTGCCATCGGTTTTATCGCTGTCTTTGGCGTGGCCATGCTGAACGGAATTGTGCTGATCAGCTTTATCAACGAGCTGCGCGATAAGGGTCTCAGCATTGCCGAAGCGGTGCGAAAGGGGGCCGAAATGCGCCTGCGTCCAGTGATGATGACTGCCAGTGTGGCCATTTTAGGCCTCATCCCCATGCTGCTGTCCAGCGGCGTCGGCGCTGAAACCCAGCGTCCACTGGCCGCCGTCGTGGTGGGCGGGTTAATCACCTCAACTCTGCTGACGCTGCTGCTATTGCCGGTAATTTATGAATGGATGGAAGAGCGTCTGGAACGCAAAATAAACGCCAAAAGGGAGGCACAATCATGAGAGAAATCAAAGCCTATATTCACAGGAACCGGGCGGCTGATGTCGTCCGGGCCCTGCGCAAGGCTGATTTTGGGCATTTCACTCTGGTGGATGTCAAACAGGTTCTGCAATCGTTGGAAACCGCTGATCAGGAATTTTCCACCGAGTTTGGCGCCCGGGTGCTGACCGAGGTGAAACTGGAACTGGTCTGTGACAGCGACCGTCTGGATGATGCCATCACCCTGATCCGCGAAAATGCCAAGACCGGGCAGGCGGATTCAGGCTGTATTTATGTCAGCGAATTAGAAAGCCGACATTTTATCTAGCTCCCCCAGGAGGCCTTCAGCATCAAAGCGGTATAAAGCCGTAATGGTGCTGAAGGCAGCATGGGCTCATAAACCCGTTTCCATGCCGAAGGTCACCCATAGCGCTCACCTGTACGGCGTTAAAACAAAACGTGGATAGCGATGACGGTTGAAAGTGCCAGTATGAACATGCTTGCCGAGACCATTGCCAGGGTCAGGCCCATAGACCTGTTGACGGTTTTTACCTTGATGCGCAGCTCTTCGGCGGTTTGCGGATACTCAAGAGCGGCAGAATTGGAAGCCGTCCACGCCGTGCTTTTGGCATAATGCCTTTCTTCCTGCTTGCCGCCGGCATGCAGGACCAGCAGAATGGCGATCAAACACATCATGCTGGCCGGCATCCACATGATATAGCCGCCTATGGATTCATCAGCCAGGGGGGCCAACCCAAACAGACGGCCATCAATATCATAGGCCGTATACACAACCACGGTTTTCAAGGTGGTGATGGAACCGATCAGCGTGTTGGATACCGCCGTACCGATCAGCATCAAAATCCGAACGGGATAGGGGATTCCTGCCGGTGGGTCGCGCCGGTCAAACATCAGATAGAAGAACAGCAAACCCGCCGCCAGCATGGTGATATGCATGACATAATGAAGCGTACCGTTTAAAACGGCGGCATTATGAATGATCGGGATTTGCCAGAAATACAAGGACGCCAAAAACACAATAAAGGCTATGGGAGCATGGCTTAGAAACCGAAAAACAGATCGCAAAGCCCCACAGGACACCATGGGTGCCAACACCCTCCGCCTGACCAAAGCAGGCAATCCCGCAATTAACACCCCTTCCGGCCAGGATAAGATGATCAGCATCGGGCCAAGCATTCTCAGAAGAATATGTTGCACCTGATGGAGTGAAAACAAGCGTTCGGCAATGGGGTCTATGGGTGATTGCAAGGCCAGAAAAACCACCGCAATGCCCGCAAAAAACGATACATGACGCCACACCGAAGGTGGATTATGCACCTGTCTTCGCCGGGCCATGCCGCGCCAATACACAATCAGCACCAGCAAGCTGGTAATCACCATTGCCGGTGTCAGGTTCCAGTGCGACCACGCCGTCTGGCTGGTCAGATCAGCACCCCCATGCGCCGAAGCACTGAAGGCAGATATGCCCCACAGAAACACTGGCCACAGGATATTGAAACCTGTGATGGTTTTACGGGTAATGCCGACAATTTTCCTCATGAAAATCTCTTTGCGCCCGTCGTCGGCCAATGACAATGATCAAATTACTTTCGTCTGCCCTAACATGCGCAGGGCGTTCGCCACGACAATAAGGGAAACCCCGACATCGGCGGCAATCGCCCCCCACATAGAGGCCAACCCAAACGCCGTCAGGATGACAAACACCGCCTTCACCGCCAAAGACAGCCCGATATTCTGGCGTATAATGGCCATGGTCCGCCGCGAATGTTTCACCAGCCAGGGCAGCTTGCCAATATCATCGGTCATCAGGGCGATATCGGCGGTTTCAATGGCCGCATCAGAACCCACCGCCCCCATGGCGATGGCAAAACTGGCCCGGGCCATGGCCGGGGCGTCGTTTACCCCATCCCCGATCATCGCCACCACCGGATATTGCGTGATCAGCTCTTCTATAACGGCAACCTTGTCTTCGGGTAACAGCTCGGCGTGGATTTCATCTATGCCCACCGCCCGGGCAACGCTATTGGCGGCGCGTTTATTATCGCCGGTCAACATCACCAGTTTTTTAACCCCCAAAGCATGCAGATCCGCCACCAGCCGTTTGGCATCCGGCCGGATCGCATCGGCCAGGGCAATCAGACCCAGCGCCTTGTCGCCATCGCCAATCACCACCACCGTTTCGCCGCGCTCTTCGATCCCTGCCAGCAAGTCAGCGGAGATTTGCGCCCCTACCCCGCGCTCATTGGCATAACGGGGCGAGCCAAGCCACAATTCGGTCTTGCCAAGGCGGCCGGTTACCCCGCGCCCGGGTACAATGGTCACCTCGTCTGCCGGCTGATAGGCCAGCGCCTTTGCATCGGCCTGCGCCAGAATGGCCATGGCCAAAGGATGAGAGGAGCGCGCCTCCAAGGCGGCGGCACTGGCCAACAGTGTATTTTCGTCCGTGCCGTTTAAGGGGTAAATCCCCACCATTTCGGGTTCACCCTTGGTAATCGTACCGGTTTTGTCTAGCGCCAGAACATCCAGCCGGGATGGGATTTCAATATAGGCACCGCCCTTGATCAAAACCCCCTGCCGAGCGGAGGAAGCCAGCGCGGCGACAATCGACACCGGCGTTGATATGACCAGCGCGCACGGACAGGCAATCACCAGCAAGACCAGCGCATTATAGAACCAGAACCCCCATGACGCACCCAGCAACAGAGGCGGCACAATGGCCACCAGAATGGCCAGCACCATCACAGAAGGCGTATAAATCCGGGCAAACTTTGCCACCCATTGCTCAACTGGGGCGCGGCGCGAATGAGCATCGCCCACCATGCGAATGATGCGCGCCAGCACCGTGTCGCCTGCAATTTTGCTTGCCCGGACAATCAGCGTGCCTTCGCCATTGACTGTGCCGGCATACACCTCATCACCGACCTCTTTGGAAACCGGCACGCTTTCGCCGGTGATCGGGGCCTGATTTACCGCGCCTGCCCCGATCACCACTTCACCATCCAGAGCGATCCGGTCACCGCCGCGAACAATAAAGCGATCTCCTATGGCGACCTCTGCCGCCATGATCTCTGCTTCTGAGCCATCTTCGCGGATCACCCGGGCCGTTGGCGGGGCCAGATCCAACAGCGTTGCCACGGCATTGCGGGCGCGCCCAACACTCCAGCTTTCCAGCATCAGGGACAGGGAAAAGAAAAAGGCAACAGTCGCCGCCTCAAAATACTGGTTGATCAGAATGGCCCCGCCAACCGCGATCACCATCAGCAGGTTCATATCCGGCGATAACCGTCTGGCCGATGACCATGCCTTGGGGGCAACAAAACGCGCCCCAAACACAATCGCCAGCGCAAACAGAAGAATTTCCGCCAGCGGCATGGCTGCGTTGCCGTGCCCTTCAAAGATATGCAACGCCCCTGCCAGCCCGGTATTGGCAATGTGGTAGGCAAGGCCAGCGCCCCAAAAAAATCCACTGATCAGCGTAAAACGTTTTTGGCGCTCCAGATTGGCGGCATGATCGGCCTCGGCGCTTTGCGCATCCCACTGGCTGGCGCTCATACCGGTTTTGCCAACAGCGTTGATAATGTCTTCATCGCTTAACGCTTTGCCCGTATCCAGCACGGTCATACGGGCGTTCAGCACATCAAAGGCAAGGTATTCTTCGCCGCCCAATAACGGACCCAGCACCTTTTGCAAGGTGCTGACTTCTTCGGCGCAATCAAGACCGTTTACCCGAAAACTGCGCCCCTTTGCGCTGGTGTTCCCAACCGGACTAATATCGCCGCACATGGCCGCATCATTTGATGCACACGCGCCCGTTGAAGCCCTATGGTTATGGGCGTGATTTAAACTGTCCGTCATCATAATGCCTTGCCGAAAATTATTCTCCTGACATGACATAGCGCCTCTAGTGACTAGAGGTTCAAGGGCATTTGATGAACAAGAACATTTGGCCCGGTTTGGGCCTACCGGCGGCTATGACGGCAAAAGCAATGCCGCCAGTTTTTTGCGGTGATACGCCGCATCGCCATATTGCGAGGCATGCCAGATGGCGCTGCGCCGGTAGAGCTGGGCATCGCATTCATAGGTAAAGCCAAAGCCCCCATGAAACTGGATGGAGCGATCCGCCGCATAGGCATAGGCCGTATCGGCCTGGGCCTTGGCCATGCGCGTGGCAATCTCGCCAGTGCCCTGTTCGTTAAAACTGTGCGCCGCGCTATAGAGCAGCGATCGCGCTTTCTCATAGCCGGTATAGGCATCAACGCTGGGGTGTTTCAGGGCCTGATAAGAGCCGATGGTGCGGCCAAACTGTTTGCGGGTGCGCAAATAATCGAGCGTATAATCAATCACGTTTTGCGTGCCGCCGCACATTTCTGCGGTGCTGAGAAGATTGGCGCAAAGATGAATATGCGCCAGCGTCGCCTCGGCCTGTGCCGGGTCCAGCAGCGCGCTTTTGGGCACGGTAATGCCATCAAGTTTCAACGCGAACGCGCGCTTGGTTTCATCTATAATGACCTCGCGGCGCAAAGCACCTTCCGGCAAATCATCCCTGGAAATTAGCACCAGCGCCGCTTTATCGTCCAAAACCACAGACGCGATGATCCAGTTCGCCGCCGCCGCATCACGGACAAAAAACTTTTCGCCAGATAAGGCAAGCCCCTGATCGGTATGGCTGGCCCGCGCGGTAATGGCGGTTAAATCCCAATTACCGCTTTGCTCACTGAGGGCCAGTGTGGCCACGCTGCCCGCCGCGATTTTGGGCAAGTAATTTTGCTTTTGCACTTCTGTGCCGCCCACCAGCAGCGCCTGGGCCGCCATCGATGTGGAGAAAAACGGCCCGGCCAGAAAATAGCGGCCCATTTGTTCCATAATGGGCACAATTTCCGCCATACCCAGACCGCCGCCCTCATACTCTTCGGGAATGGCAATGCTGAGCCAGCCAAGGGCGGCCATCTCATTCCACACATCCGGGTCATGGCCCAGATCATCCTCCATCAAAGCGCGCACCTTTTGTATGGGGGATTGATCGCGACAAAACCGCTTGGCCACCTCCATAAGGTCGCCCTGCGCTTCGCTAAAGCCTAATTGTCCAAGATCCTTCATAGCCACGCCCTAACGCTTTGGCAGGCCGAGCACGTGCTCGGCGATAATGTTGTGCTGAATTTCCGAGGTACCGCCACCAATGGTGGCCGAAAACGCATTCAGATAGCCGCGCGTCCACAAACCATGCTCGATGGCATTGGGATCGCCCACATAATAACCGCCTTTGGTCCCTTGCAAGGTGATAGCAAATTCATTGATACGCCGGGCAAATTCGGTCCACATCAGCTTTCCGGAGAGCGCCAGCCCAAAGGGGCGTTCTTCGTTCAGTGGGGCAAATGCACCGCGCGTCTGACAAAGCTTAAGACTCTGTGCCTCGATCATAAATTCCACCAGCGTATCGCGCATCACCGGATCATCCATCACCGGCGCGCCATCGCGCTGTAACGTACGGGCCAGATCAATCACCGCGAAGGCATCCATCGGCACCATCATATAGCCGCCCGCCTGACCGCCATGTACGCCGCGCTCATATTCCAGGGTCTTCATGGCCACTTGCCAGCCTTCCCCCTCTTTGCCCATCAGGCCATCAGCGGGAATGCGCGCATCAGCAAAAAACGTCTGCGTAAAGCCATATTCGCCGGTCAGTTTACGAATCGGGCGGGTTTCAACGCCCGGAATTTTCATCGGGGCCAGAAAAAAGCTAAGCCCCGCATATTTATTGGGCGCGTCCGGGTTGGTGCGCGCCAGAAGGATCATATATTTTGCGTAATTGCCCTGGGTGGTCCAGATTTTGGAGCCGTTCAGCACGTATTCGTCGCCATCACGCACGGCGCGCAATTGTGCATTGCCAAGGTCCGATCCATTATCAGGCTCGGAAAACCCCTGACACCAGATGTCTTCGGCGGACAAAATTCCCTTAATGTGTTTTTCGCAATGCGCCTTGGTGCCAATGTCCATCAATAACGGCCCGGTCCAGTTCAGGCCGATGGCGTTCAGCATAATGGGTGCCTGATGGCGGCGCATRGCTTCGGTGGCTGCATCCTGAAASGCCTGATCCAGCCCGCCGCCGCCATATTCGCTGGGCCATGCGGCCCCCAGATAACCGGCCTCATAGACCTTGTTTTGCCAGTCACGCAAAAATTCAAATTGCTGATCGGTGCCGACCTCCATAAAGGTCAACGGCATCATAAAGCCCGGATCAGGATTGACGTTGGCGGCAAACCATGCGTCCGCCTCTTTGGTAAATTCGTCAAGTTCTTGCGGATTAACCTTGCCCATCAAAACCCCATCGTGTTTCATCATCACTGGATACAGGCGCAAGCCTAAACATATTTACGACAAATGGAATTATTTTGATCAAACTTATTTCGGAAACGAGGCACACGTCATGAACGCCAGGCCGGATAGCATCCGCATTGGCGGGGCCAGCGGCTATTGGGGCGAAAGCGCCATGGCCACGCCGCAATTTTTGCGCGAAGGGGGGCTGGACTATATCGTCTATGATTATCTAGCTGAGATCACCATGTCGGTCATGGCCCGGGCCAAGGCCAAATCCCCGGATGGCGGTTATGCCAGTGATTTTGTCTCTGCCGTCATCAAACCCAATTTGAAATCCATTGCCAGCGCCGGGGTAAAGATCATCTCCAATGCGGGGGGCATCAACCCCACCGCCTGCGCAGCGGCGGTGCGTGCCCTGATTACCGAGGCCGGGCTGGACCTGAAAGTGGCGGTGATTACTGGCGATGATCTGATGGCGCAAAAAGAGATCATCACAACGCGCGCGCCTGATGAAATGTTCACCAAAGATGCCTTTCCTGAGCCAGAAAAAATCGCCAGCATCAATGCGTATCTGGGGGCCTTTCCCATTGCGGCGGCGCTGGATGCGGGGGCCGATATTGTTATCACCGGGCGCTGCGTCGATAGCGCGGTCACGCTGGGGGCCTGTATCCATGCCTTTGGCTGGACGGCGGATGATTATGACCTGTTGGCCAGTGGCTCTCTGGCCGGGCATATACTGGAATGCGGGCCGCAGGCCACCGGGGGCAATTTCACCGATTGGGATAAGGTGCCTGACATTGCCAATATCGGCTATCCCATTGCGAATATTTCCCAGGATGGCGCGTTTAGCGTCACCAAAGCCAAAAGCACCGGCGGTCTGGTCAGTTTAGGCACGGTGTCCGAACAATTGGTCTACGAGATTGGCGATCCGCAGGCTTACAAATTGCCCGATGTGGTGTGTGATTTTTCTGGCGTGACAGTGCATCAGGAAAGCGAGCATTGCGTCTCGGTTTCCCCCGCCAAGGGCTATGCACCGCCAGACACGTATAAAACTTCGCTGACCTGGGCCGATGGTTTTCGCGCTGGCCTGATGATGAGCTATTATGGCTTTGATGCCGATAAAAAAGCACGCGCCATGGCCAAAGCCGCCTTTGCGCGCACCAATGCTATTTTGCGCAAATTCAATCTGGGTGATTTTACCGAAACCAGTGTGGAAGTGATCGGGGCAGAGAGCCAGTTTGGCGATTATGCCAATACCGACGCGCCCCGCGAAGTAGTGCTGAAAATCGCCGCGCGGCACCCGGACGCCATGGGCGTTGGCTTGCTTTTGAAAGAAAGCGTGGGGCTGGGTCTGGCTTCCCCGCCGGGGCTTAGCGGCTTTGCCGGGGGGCGGCCCAAGCCTTCGCCGGTGGTGCGCCTGTTCTCATATCTCACCCCCAAGGCGGATATCAGCATCCAGATTGACGTAGATGGTCAGATGCAGGCCTTCACGAGCAAAACAGACACCGCCTTTGATCCGGCCAGCATCCATCGCCCCGCTCCACCCGCTCTGCCCAACAGCACGGAGGCCATGCGTGACGTACCGCTGATCACACTGGCCTATGGGCGCTCTGGCGATAAGGGCGATAAGGCCAATATTGGCATTATTGCCCGTGATGCGGCCTTTATGCCCTATATCTGGGCGGCGCTGGACGAACAGGCCGTAGCGTTGCGCTTTGCACACTTTATCGACGGCAAGAACAAAGCGGCGTCCGTGCAGCGCTTTTTTATGCCGGGCCTGCCGGGGATCAATTTTCTGATTGATCATGTGCTGGGCGGCGGCGGCATGGCCTCGATCCGTAATGACCCACAGGGCAAGGGCTATGCGCAAATTCTGCTGGCCCACCCCGTTTCCATTCCTCAAACACTGGCAAAGACGCTGACATGACGGTTTTTTGCTCCACCATTGATACGCAATCCGAGGCTTTTAAGCAGAACCATGCCGACATGACGGCGCTGGTGGACAAGCTATCTGAGCTGAACGCCCGCGCGCCTGCGAGATCAGCCAAGCGCAAAGATCGCTTTGCGGCCCGGGGACAATTGCTGCCCCGCGAGCGTCTGGCGCGGCTGCTGGATCCGGGCATGCCGTATTTTGAAGTGGGCAATATTGCCGGTTATCTGGTGGATACCACGGAGGAAGAAAAGTCCATCCCCGGGTCAACTATCATGGCCGGGATCGGCTTCATTAACGGCGTTCGATGCGCCATTGTTACCGATGATAGCGGCATCAAGGCTGGCTCGATGACCACCGCCGGGGGCTATCGCCTGCGCCGGGCGCAAGAGATCGCCCTGCAACAAAACCTGCCTTTCATCCATCTGGTGGAAAGCGCGGGCGGCGATCTTCTGAACTATACGGTTGAGGGATTTGTCGCTGGCGGGGCGCTGTTTGGCAATCTGGCCCGGCTCAGCAAAGCCGGCCTGCCGGTCATTTCGGTGCTGCATGGCTCGTCCACGGCGGGCGGTGCCTATATGCCCGGGCTATCGGATTATGTGATTGCGGTCAAGGGGCGGGGCAAGGCATTTCTGGCCGGGCCACCGCTGTTGAAAGCCGCCACCGGCGAGATTGCCACCGAAGAAGAGCTGGGCGGGGCGATGATGCACGCCAGCGTTTCGGGTCTTGCCGAATATCTGGCCGAAGATGATGGCGAAGGGGTGTTGCTGGCCCGCGAAGTGGTATCGCGCCTTGGCTGGAATGATCGCTGTTCGCCTTTGCCCGCGCACGGTTTTGCCGAACCGCTTTATGATGCGGACGAGATTTTTGGCATTGTGCCGATGGATTATCGCAAGCCCTATGATGTGCGCGAAGTGATGGCGCGCCTTGTCGATGGCTCGGACTTTAGCGATTTCAAGCCGCGATACGGCGTCTCTACCGTGTGTGTGCAGGCCAGTGTCTATGGCCTGCCGTGCGGCATAATTGGCAATAACGGCCCGATTGACCCGGACGGGGCGACCAAGGCGGCCCAGTTTATCCAGCTTTGCGATCAGGCCGACATTCCCCTTGTGTTTTTGCAAAATACCACCGGCTATCTGGTCGGCAAAGCCTATGAGCAGGCGGGCATGATCAAACATGGATCAAAAATGATCCAGGCGATGACCAACACCAGCGTGCCGCGCATCACTTTCATGATCGGGGCCAGTTATGGCGCGGGTAATTACGGCATGTGCGGGCGCGGGTTCGAGCCGGATTTTTGTGTCACCTGGCCCAATGCGTCCATGGGGGTCATGGGCGGCGAACAGGCGGCGCAAGTGATGTCCATTGTTGCCGAGGCCGGGGCCGCCAAGGCTGGTGTGCCCTTTGATGCGGACCAGATGGCCGAGCATGGCAAAATGCTGGCGCATCATTTTAATAGCCAATCCGGAGCGTTTTACACCTCGGGCCATTGTCTGGATGATGGCATGATCGACCCGCGCCAGACCCGCCAGAGCCTTGGCTTTTTCCTCGCCACCGTATGGGAGGCCCGCCACCGCGACGTCAAACCCAACAGTTTTGGCATTGCACGGTTGTAGGGGGCGGATATGAGCACGCAAATGAACAGCATTCTGATTGCCAATCGCGGCGAAATTGCCTGCCGAATCATCCGCAGCGCCAAAGCATTGGGTCTGCGCACCATTGCGGTCTATTCCGATGCCGACAGGGATTCTCCCCATGTGAGGGCTGCCGATGAAGCGGTCCGGCTTGGTCCGGCCCCGGCGGCGCAATCCTATCTGGATAGCGCACGAGTGCTGGCCGCCGCGCGAGATTCCGGCGCGGCTATGATCCACCCGGGTTATGGGTTTTTGTCTGAAAATGCGCCCTTTGCCACGGCTTGCAAACAAGCGGGTCTGATTTTTGTCGGCCCCTCGGCGACTGCGATTGAACTGATGGGCGATAAGGCCAAGGCCAAACGCGCCATGATCAAAGCCGGTATTGCCTGCATTCCCGGCTATCAGGGTGAAGCGCAAAGTGATGACGCCCTGATTAAGGCCGCCAAAGACATTGGCTATCCCATTATGATCAAGGCTGCCGCCGGCGGCGGGGGACGGGGCATGCGTCTGGTCAATCAGGAAAGCGCGCTGAAAGCCGCCCTTGGCACCGCGCGAAGCGAAGCGGAAAATGCCTTTGGCGAAGGAGCGCTTATTCTGGAACGTGCCCTAATGCAGGCCCGCCATATTGAGGTGCAAATCCTCGCCGATGGTCATGGCAATATTG
This sequence comes from Robiginitomaculum sp., assembly GCA_002733485.1. Classification (GTDB taxonomy): domain Bacteria; phylum Pseudomonadota; class Alphaproteobacteria; order Caulobacterales; family Maricaulaceae; genus Robiginitomaculum_B. Next base: position 1,505 of record NVVU01000071.1, on the reverse strand, counting down.
TGCATCTGGGCACCCGCGATTGTTCGGTGCAACGCCGCCACCAGAAGGTCATCGAAGAGGCCCCGGCCCCCGGCCTGACGTCTGAATTGTCCGAAGCCATGGGCGCGGTGGCGGTCAGGGCGGCCCAGGATATTGACTATGTGGGCGCAGGCACGATTGAGTTTTTGCTGGACCCTGCCGGTGATTTTTATTTTCTGGAAATGAATACCCGTTTGCAGGTAGAACATCCGGTCACCGAAATGATCACCGGGCTGGATCTGGTGGCCCTGCAAATCCGCATTGCCAAGGGCGAGGCCCTGAGTTTCACGCAAGACGATATAAAGATGAGCGGCCATGCCATAGAGGCACGCCTTTATGCCGAAGACCCGGCGCAGGATTTCCTGCCCGCCAGTGGCAAAATCGCCCTGTGGCGACCCATGCGGGGCGGCGGCATTCGCACTGATACCGGCATCCGAAGTGGCAGCGAGATTACCCCTTTTTATGACCCGCTGATGGCCAAAATTATCGCCCATGGCAAAACCCGCGAAGGTGCCCGGCAAAAACTGGTCCGGGCCTTGAAGAACACGCATATTTTTGGCCCTGCCACTAATAAGAATTTTTTGATCCGCGCGCTGGAAACACCGGATTTTGTGCAGGGCAAAGTCGATACCGGCTTTATTGAAACGCACTTTGACAAAAACGCTCTGACCCCGGCGCCGCTGAGCTTTGCCGAGGCCGCCATAGCAGCGGTGCTCTTGTTTGATCGTGCTCGCAACCGGGCGCTGGATGCGACCATTTCCATGGTCCCGGCCCTTAATAACTGGGCCAGCGCCACGCCGATATCCACGCCATACTCCTTTGCTGTGGGGGAAGAGAAACTGGATCTGTTTTTGACCCCCAAAGGACCGGATGCCTACGAAGTGCGCGGACAAGACGAGGCGGTCGCCCATATTCGCATTTTGGATATACGCGGCCACAAGGCGGTGCTGGAAATTAATGGGCGTCAGAAAAAACTGGCTTTTCATCAGACAGGTGCGCGCTTGTCCTTGTCGATCAAGGGCCGCGAATTGCACGTGCAAAACCTATGTGCACTAGTGGCCTCATCGCAAAAGACGGTGGATAGCGGATCGGTGATCGCCCCTATGCATGGCCTCCTTAGCAAGGTCATGGTCAAGCCCGGCGATCAGGTCCGCAAAGGCGCGCCACTGGCCATATTGGAGGCGATGAAAATGCAGCATGAATTGTGCGCCGGCATTAGTGGCACCATCAAGGCCGTTCACGCCAAACCGGGCACACAAATCGCCGCCAATTCCGTGTTGATTGAGATAGAAGAAGCGGATGGGAATTCCCGGAAATAGATACTTCATAAAAAACTACCGGCCCGGCGAACAGGCGGTGCCAAGTTGGCGGCGCCATCTCAATCAATGCTAGGGTCAGAACTCATTAACCTATAACTGATTCAATGTCTTGTGATTTATCATGGAGGTTTTGGAGCATGAGGCGTTATTTTTGGCTATCCGATGAGC
>NVVU01000070.1 GCA_002733485.1 Robiginitomaculum sp. | reverse complement strand
GGGCCTCTTTATCAGCAGACAACTTGCGCAGGCCATGGGCGGCGATGTAGGCGTGGACAGTGTTGCCGGGCAAGGCAGTACATTCTGGTGCCGGATCCCGCACATCCCGGCGCTCATCGCCATGGAAGATGCGGCTTGAGAATTCTGGATTACCTGTACCAATAAAACAACAATACTGCTTGTTTAAATTTTCTTGCATTACGAATATATCAGACATAACCTTAGCTCCAAATATGTACAGTTAAGGGGAATCAAGATGAATGGCTTTCGCAGTAAGGCCATTTCTATTGGCCTACATCTTTTTGAACAGATAAGATCTGAAATCGCACTTCATATTTATACCTGGATCGCCATTTTACTGGTATTTTCCTTACTCGTTATCACGGCATTTTTTTTACTCAATCGTATAAAACAGTTTAGCACCAATAACGTCATTGAAAAATTTAAAGGGCCAGAACCTAAAAGAGAGCGCTCCATAAAAAGGCGGATCAAGCGCATGAAAGCCTTTGCCTCTTCAGTGATATTGACCATTGCACGCAATGCCGCTGCGCTGGTGCTCGTCGGCATGGTGTTACCGGGGATCATGCTGGGTGTGATAGTTGCCAAGCAGGACTGGATTATGCCAGGCACCTATGCCCTGAGCTTAAATGATGTTCCTACCAGAGGCACACAATTTTCCCAGAGAGAACTGATTGTCTTTGTGGCTGATCAGGCGCTTAAAGGCGGCCTGAGCGATGCCATTGAGGTGTTCGACATTGGCCTGGGTGATGTTCGCAACAATCCTGAAAATCGATGGTTTTCCGCTTTAGTTTTTCTCTATCGTCTGCTTTCGGGGGCTGTGGTCGTAACCATAGCCTTTGTGACCTATCGCATTGTCATCGCCCTTCCCGACATAAAGATGGCGACCAACACGTTGCAAAAGCAATTAGAAGAGTTGCAGAGCCAAAGGGTCGCCCGAACCGGCTAATAAAAAAGGGGGCATATGCCCCCTTTTTCCTAATATAGTATTCGGCAAACCTCACCCTCTCTTGCGGACAATCTGATAACCGGAACGGAACAGATATTTCACCGGGACGCTGACCATATGGACCAGCCGGGTGAAGGGAAAAATGAGGAAGATCGTCAGTCCCAGCACGATGTGAAGTTTAAAAATTAACGCTTCGGGCTTGATAAATTCAGCCGCACCGCCTCGGAAGGTGACGATATGTTGTGCCCATTCGGCCAGCGCAATCATGGACGAGCCGTCCAGATGCCTGGCGCTTTGCGGGATGGTCAGAAGACCCAGCACCAATTGCACAAAGAGGATCAGCAATATGGCCATATCCATAAATTTAGTGGTGGCCCGTACCCGGTCCTGGGTGGTGCGTCGCCAGATCAGGATTACCATGCCGACAAACGCCATGGAGCCAAAAATACCCCCCGCTGTCATCGCCAGGATTTGCTTGTGCCCGGCAGAGATAAACGGCTCATAGGCCCAATGCGGAGTCAGAAGACCGACAAAATGGCCCATGAACAAAAGCAATATGCCAACATGGAACAAATTGCTCCCTAAACGCAGGCCCTTGCGATGCAAGAGCTGGCTGCTGTCCGCCTTCCATGAATACGGGTCCTGATCATAGCGCAGGATCGAGCCTACAATCATGGTAAGAATGGCAATATAGGGATAAATGCCAAAGAATAAGGTGTTCACATAGTCGGCCATTATAATGCTCCCAATGTGGGGGTTTCATCCGGGGCACATGTGCCGCAATCGGGTGCGCCGGTAAAGGCTTCAGGCTCTTTCCATTGCTCGTCCAGCTCATCCAGGGTCTGGATATCCGGCAGGGCTGCATCGGCGGCTTTTTCAAGTTCCGCCTTGCCAAGCTTGACGCCAGACAGCGCCACAATGGCGGCCATGACAGAGGCATAACCGGATTTACTACGTTTCAGTTTCTCGCCAATGGTGGCGATCACCGGGGCGGCCTGGGCCAGGGTTTCGATGCCTTCTTCAGGCTCGCAAATGGAGACAAATTCCAGAAACAAAGGCAGATAATCGGGCAGCTCGCCGGTACCGATTTGCAATCCTTTTTCCTTATATTTATCGGCCAGTTCGACCATCGCCTGTCCGCGAAAGCGCGATTCCCCGTGCACGTGCTCAAAGAGATGCAGGCAATTCGCCCGCCCCCTGTCAAACAGTTCCACGTACGTTTCCTGAGTCTCCATCAGGTCACTGGCGGCCAGCTCGTCCATAAAGGCGAGCAGGCTTTTCAGGACTTTACCCTTAACCACGCCCTCATCAACAAGAACCTGTTTCAGCTCATCCATATGGCTGATCCATTCGGTCTGTGGATAGGTCAGCAAATGCGATAAAACGCGAAAGCTTCTCATGACGGATCTCCCGATACCTTGCGCGGTGTCCCGCTGAGCGTGTTGTTGTGGGTTTGCGAGCCAAACAAATTGGTGCGTTTTTTGGCCCCGGTATTGCTGTCATTACCAAAGGAAAAACCGCATTCAGAACGGGCCGAAAAAGCAATTTCCTGATCAAACGGGCCATCACCTGCATATTCACGGTGATTGGTGGGAATGACAAAACGATCTTCATAATTGGCAATCGCCATCAGCTGATACATATCGTTCATTTCATCTTCAGTCATGCCGACCTGTTCCAGCACTGCTGGGTCCTCGACTCCATCCACGGTTTTGCCGCGCATATAAACTCGCATGGCCATCATCCGCTCCAATGCGCTGATGATCGGTTCTTCATCACCGGCGGTCAGCAAATTGGCCAGATATTTGTTGGGGATGCGCAATTGGCGCACATCGGGCAACATGCCGTTCTGGTCCAGATGCCCGGCCTCAGCCGCCGACTGGATCGGCGAGAGCGGCGGCACATACCAGACCATGGGCAAGGTGCGGTATTCAGGGTGCAGCGGGAAAGCGATTTTCCACTCCATAGCCATCTTGTAAACGGGTGAGTTTTGCGCCCCGTCAATCCAGCTTTGCGGCACTCCATCGGCCAATGCCTGTTTAATCACTTCGGGATCGTGGGGATCCAGAAAGAGATCGCACTGGCTTTGATACAGGTCTTTCTCGTCCTTGGCCGAGGCTGCCTCTAAGATCTTGTCTGCATCGTACAAGAGAACGCCCAGATAACGGATGCGCCCGACGCAGGTTTCCGAGCATACGGTTGGCTCGCCGGCCTCTATACGCGGATAGCAAAAGGTACATTTTTCGGACTTGCCGGACTGCCAGTTGAAGTAAATTTTCTTGTAGGGGCAGCCCGAGACACACATGCGCCAGCCACGGCATTTGTCCTGATCAATCAGCACAATGCCGTCTTCCTCGCGCTTGTAAATCGCGCCGGATGGGCAGGACGCCACACAGGACGGGTTCAGGCAATGCTCGCACAAACGCGGCAAATACATCATGAATGTATTTTCAAATTCGCCGTATATGTCCTTCTGGATTTTATCGAAATTATAGTCTTTGGAGCGTTTTTCAAACTCTCCACCCAGGATTTCCTCCCAATTGACGCCCCATTCCGGTTTTTCCTTGAACTTGCCGGTAATGGCCGATTTCATCCGTGCCGTAGGTACGGTCTTGCTTTCCTTGGCGGTTTTAAGATGATCATACTCATAGGTAAACGGCTCGTAATAGTCGTCGATCAAGGGCAGATCGGGGTTGGCAAAAATGTTGGAGAGAACCCCCAGCTTGCCACCGATTTTGGGCTTCAGCTTGCCGGCTTTAGTTAGCTCCCAGCCGCCCTTCCACTCAGACTGGTCTTCCCAGTTTCGGGGGTAGCCAACGCCGGGCTTGCTCTCCACATTGTTGAACCAGGCATATTCAACGCCGCCACGGCTGGTCCACACATTCTTGCACGTGATGGAACAGGTGTGACAGCCAATGCATTTGTCCAGGTTAAGGACCATGCCGATTTGTGCACGTATAGTCATTGGGCTGCCTCCGTAATTTTTGGCGTGTTGATGGGTTGGCCTTCGGTGTAAGGTTCTTCCATCCAGTCCACCGTGTTGGTTTTACGCAAAATCACAAATTCATCCCGATTTGATCCTACGGTGCCGTAATAGTTAAAGCCGTAAGAAAGCTGTGCATATCCACCGATCATATGGGTGGGTTTAACCACCGCCTTGGTGACCGAATTGTGGATACCGCCGCGTTTGCCGGTAATGCGGCTGCCCGGGGTATTCATGGTCTTTTCCTGAGCGTGATACATCATGCACATACCTTCGGGTACGCGCTGTGATACCACCGCCCGGGCGGTAATGGCGCCGTTGACGTTATAAAGCTCGATCCAGTCATTATCGGCCACGTCCACCTTGCGGGCGTCGATTTCCGAGAGCCAGACAACGGGTCCGCCACGGTTCATGGTCAGCAGCAACAGATTGTCTGAATAGGTCGAGTGAATGCCCCATTTCTGGTGCGGGGTGATCCAGTTCAGCGTAATCTGTTTTGCATCGCCGCCACGCGCCTTCACCGAATTGGTGATTGTCTTGGTGGAAATCGGCGGTTTGTATACGCACAGGCCCTCGCCAAAATCACGCATCCATTCATGATCCTGATAAAAGTGCTGGCGGCCGGTCAGGGTACGCCACGGGATCAGCTCGTGTATATTGGTATAGCAGGCATTATAGCTGACGTGCTCGTCCTCCAGACCAGACCAGGTGGGCGAAGAAATAATCTTGCGCGGCTGCGCCTGAACATCCCGAAAGCGGATTTTTTCATCCTCTTTGGGCCGTGCCAGATGGGTATGATCCCGTCCGGTCATTTTGGACAAAGCCGCCCAGGCTTTTACCGCCACTTGCCCATTGGTTTCGGGGGCCAGTGAGAGGATCACCTCGGTCGCATCAATATCGCTTTCGATACGAGGCTGGCCTTTACTGACACCTTCATCGCGCACGGTCTTGTTGAGCTTGCCCAGCAATTCCACTTCGGCTTCGGTATTCCAGCCAATGCCCTTGCCACCATTACCCAGTTTGGCAAGAAGCGGCCCTAGGGAAGTGAATTTCTTGTAAAGATTGGGATAATCTCGCTCAACCTCAACCAGGTTCGGCATGGATTTTCCCGGCACCGGCTCGCATTCGCCTTTCTTCCAGTCCTTTACGCCCAGGGCCTGTCCCAGTTCCCCGGGGGTGTCGTGCAGGATCGGTACGGTAACGAGGTCAGTCTCGACGCCCAGATGGCCGGGGCAGATTTCCGAAAATTTCCGGGCCAGTCCTTTAAAGATATCCCAGTCCGAACGGCTTTCCCAGGCCGGGTCAACGGCGCGGCTCAAGGGGTGAATAAAGGGGTGCATGTCAGACGTGTTCAGATCGTTCTTTTCGTACCAGGTGGCGGTCGGCATCACGATGTCTGAATAGACCGCCGTGGTGGACATACGAAAATCAAGCGTCACCACCAGATCAAGTTTTCCTTCGGGCGCATCATCATGCCATTTCACTTCTGAGGGTTTAGCGACCCCCATCTCAGCAAGATCATCACTCATCAAACCATTTTGCGCGCCTAGCAAATGCTTCAGCATATACTCGTGGCCCTTGCCTGATGATCCCAGAATGTTAGAGCGCCAGACAAACAGATTTCTCGGGAAATTATCTTCCCGGTCCGGGTCCTCGGCGGAAAATTGCAAATCACCGCTTTTCAGCCGGTCGGTGACATAATCCTTGGTCGTCTTCCCTTCTCGCTTGGCTTTTTCGGCCAGCCAAAGCGGATTTTCATCCAGTTGCGGTGCCGATGGCAGCCAGCCCATGCGTTCGGAGCGCACATTACAATCAATCAGGGCATGATTTTCCCATTTCTTGGCATCAGCCAGCGGCGACAGAATTTCATCCACACCCAGTTTTTCATAACGCCATTGGTTGGAGTGCGCGTAGAAAAAAGAGGTGGAATTCATTTGCCGGGGCGGGCGGTTCCAGTCTAGGCCAAAGGCCAGCGGCAACCAGCCGGTTTGCGGGCGCAGTTTTTCCTGCCCCACATAATGGGCCCAGCCACCGCCTGATTTACCGATACAGCCGCACATGATCAGCAGATTAATAATCCCCCGATAGGTCATATCCATGTGGTACCAGTGATTAATCGCGGCCCCCAGAATGACCATGGAGCGGCCCCGGGTTTTATCGGCATTTTGCGCAAATTCGCGAGCCACCTGAATGATTTTATGCGCGGCAACACCGGTAATGACCTCGGCCCAGGCCGGGGTATAGGGTACGTTATCAGAGAAATCCTTAGCCGTATTTTCACCGCCAAGACCACGATCTATGCCGTAATTGGCTGCCATCAGGTCATAAACCGTGGCCACATAGGCATCTTTTTTGCCTTTTAATGTGACTTTACGCACGGGTAATTTACGTACCTGCACGCTGTCATGATCGGTATGGGCGAAGATTTTGCTCTCGTGTTCCTGATTACCAAAATAGGGGAAAGCCACATCCAGAACGGCATCGGGCTTGTCAATATTGCTCAAAGATGGCCAGATGTTTTCGCCGGACACATTGTCTTTAGCCTCCAGATTCCACTTGCCGTCTTCGCCCCAGCGCGAACCAATAGTGCCATTGGGAACACGATGGCTTTGCGAACTTTCATCATAAATCACCGATTTCCATTCGGCATTGTTTTTGACTTTCAGATCGCCGGTAAAGTCTGAGGCGCGCAAATTACGGGTAGGGATATAATGATCGCCCTGTTTTTCCAGCAGAACCTGCATCGGCATGTCGGAATAATTGCGCACATAATCGGTGAAGTATTCGGATTTATTGCTCAGATGAAATTCCTTGAACACCACATGACCCATGGCCATGGCCATGGCCGCATCGGTGCCCTGGCGCGGGTTCAGCCACATATCGGTGAGCTTGGCCACTTCGGAATAATCCGGGGTCACTGAAACCGTCTTGGTGCCTTTATAGCGCACCTCGGTGAAGAAGTGAGCGTCCGGCGTGCGCGTTTGCGGCACGTTGGAGCCCCAGGCTATGATATAGGAGGAATTAAACCAGTCGGCGCTTTCGGGTACATCGGTCTGCTCGCCCCAGGTTTGCGGGGATGATGGAGGTAGATCGCAATACCAGTCATAAAAGCTTAAGCACACCCCGCCCATCAAGGAGAGATAACGCGAGCCTGCCGCATAAGAGACCATCGACATGGCCGGGATCGGCGAAAAGCCCAGCACCCGATCCGGACCCCATTTCTTGGTGGTATAGATATTAGCGGCCGCTGTGATCTCATTCACTTCGTCCCAGTCTGCGCGTACAAACCCGCCAAGACCGCGCATTTTTTTGTAATCATTGGATTTTTCAGGATCCGAAACAATGCTGCCCCAGGCCAGCACCGGATCACCGTGTTCGGCCTTGGCGGCACGATAGGCCTTGAGCAGGCGCGAACGGATCAGCGGATATTTCAGCCGCGCCGCCGAATAGAGGTACCAGGAATAACTGGCGCCTCTGGAACAGCCCCGTGGCTCGTGATTGGGCATATCGGGGCGGGTGCGTGGATAATCGGTTTGCTGGGTTTCCCAGGTCACCAGACCATTTTTGACATAGATTTTCCAACTGCACGACCCGGTGCAATTCACCCCGTGGGTGGAACGCACAATCTTGTCGTGCGCCCAGCGTCCGCGATAGGCTTTTTCCCAGTCCCTGGCCTCGGTCGTGGTAATGCCATGTCCTTTGGAAAACGTGCCGTCAACCTTTGAAAAATAGGTCAGTCTGTCGATGAAATTGCTCATGGATACGGGTCCTTAAGAGTGCGTGCTAACGGTTAAACAGAAAAGTTTCGCGGACAGCTAACTGCCCGCGAAACCGTTGATTTATGGGTTTTTCACATAAGCATCCTTGCGAAGGTAGAACCACCAGTTGATCAAGATGCACAAGGCGTAGAAGGCGGCAAAACCATAAAGCGCATATTCTGGCGTGGTGGCCTTGATCTGCTCGCCAAACACTTTGGGGATGATAAAGGCCCCATAGGCAGCCACCGCAGAAGTCCAGCCCAGAACCGGTCCGGCCTGTTCCTTGTCGAACACCATGGCGATGGTGCGAAACGTCGAACCATTACCGATACCGGTGGCTGCAAAAAGGATCAGGAACAAGACCAGGAAGGGCACGAAGTAATCCTGCGGCGTAGCCGAGCCATAGGCCTGTTTCATATAATAGGCGACACCCAGGGCGGCAGCGACCATAATCACAGAGATGATCTGAGTCACTTTGGCACCCCCCATCTTGTCGGCAATCATGCCACCAATGGGGCGGATCAGGGCACCGATGAAAGGCCCGGTCCAGGCAAACATCAAGGCGCTGGGGCCATCCGGATTGGCCAGATTATGGGTCATCACGCCGTCCACCATCACATGCTGGAAGCCAAAGATCACCTTGATGGCCAGACCAAAGGCCGCCGCATAACCGATGAAGGAGCCAAAGGTCATGGTATAGATGACGGTCATCGCCCAGGTATGTTTGTTGTTAAAGATTTTGTATTGGTGATTAAGGCTGGTTCGAATGGAACCCGGGATGAGTTTCAGCGCATAAACCGTGGCCGCGATAACCACCGGCAGCACTATCCATTTGCTGAGCATCAGTCCCGAACCGCCAACATCGGCCGGCAACATCAGCCACAAGCCACCAATGGCGGTGGCAAAACCAATGGCCAGCATGCCCGATATTTTAGCAAAGGAGCCAAGGGGCGAACTTATATTGGGGGAGACGTGATCGGCGGTGATATTGTTCATGCCAAACCAGGCGGCAATCACAATCGGCACCAGAATGACAACCCAGATATAACCGGCATTGTGCAAGTACGTTTCCGTACCGGCCGGAATTTTACCAATCAGCGTGCCAGAAGTAGCCTGCAACACCATGGGAGCACCGCCAAAAATGGCAGCGGTCATCACCAGAGGCACCAGGATCTGCATGGTAGTCACCCCGAAATTGCCAAGGCCGGCATTCATGCCCAGCGAGTAACCGGCCATTTTTTTGGGGAAGAAAAAACTGATATTGGACATTGAGGAGGCAAAATTACCACCGCCAAAACCGGACAGGAGCGCCATCAACTGGAACTGCCACAGGGGCGTATCGGGGTTTTGCAATAAATACCCGGTGCCGACTGCCGGAATAATCAGCAACGCCGTGGTAAAGAAGATAGTGTTKCGCCCACCGGCCAGCCGGATGAAGAAGGTTGAGGGGATGCGCAGCGTTGCACCCGTCAGCCCGGCAATCGCGGCCAGCGTGAACAATTGGGATTTTTCAAAGGGAAAGCCCAGRTTGATCATCTGTACGGTGATAATGCCCCAATAGAGCCATACCGCAAATCCGCACAGAAGGGCCGGGATGGAAATCCACAAATTTCGATTGGCAATGGCCTTGCCGGTGGCTTCCCATTCCTGGGGGTCTTCCGGGTTCCATTGTTTAAGATCTTTGGCCATATCAGGCTCCTATATCTATATAAGCGTATGCCGTTATTTCGCAGGCGTGCCGTGCAGATCTTCCATTTCGGGAAGATCGCGCGGGCCGTGTTGTTCAGGATGTTTGGCATTTTCCAGCCGTTGGATGGAAAAGTGCATCCATGCCAGCGCAATGCCGATCAGTACGGTCAGCAACATAAAGCTGCTGGTCCAGACCCCGATCAGGTCATTCATTACCCCAAAGGTGATGGGAAGGACAAAGCCGCCAAGCCCGCCGATCAGGCCGACAATACCGCCAACGGCACCCACATGGTCCGGATAATAAACCGGAATGTGCTTATAGACCGCCGCCTTGCCCAGCGACATGAAGAACCCAAGCACGATGGTCAGGGATACAAACATCCACAAAGGAATGGTCAGGTTGAACTGGATTGGCCCGTTAATGCCTGCCACGGTATAATCCGTTGACGGATAGGAAAGAATGAAGGCGGCCACGAAGGTGACACCAAAGGTCCAGTACATCACTTTGCGGGCACCAATTTTATCGGACAGCCAGCCGCCAATGCCGCGAAAGATGGACCCGGGCAGGGCATAGCTGGCGGCCAGCAGGCCCGCCGTGCCAAGGGGCAGACCGTAAGCGCCCACATAATAGCGTGGCAACCACAGGGCCAGGGCGACAAAGCCGCCAAAGACGAAGAAATAATAGAGGGCAAAGCGCCAGACCTGCAGGTGTTTTAGCGGGGCCAGCTGTTCAATGAAGCTCTCATGCTTCAGGCCTTCTTTGCGCCGATGAAGATGTACCGGGTCTTCTTTGGCAAAAATGAAGAATAAAACCGAAGTACTGGCCATAATGACGGCATAGACAAGAGCGACATTTTGCCACGCCCCGCCAACCGCCACGAGCAGGATCGGCGCCCCGAAATTGGTAATCGCAGCGCCGACATTACCCATGCCAAAAATGCCAAGAGCCGTGCCTTGTTTTTCTTTTGGGTACCATTTGGACACATAGGTAATGCCCACGGCAAAACTGCCGCCGGCCAGACCAACGCCCAGCGCGGCCACCAGAAACATAATGTAGGTGTCGGCAAAGGATAACAGCGCCACTGCGATGGCGGTGAGCATCATTTGCGTTGCATAAACGATCTTACCGCCATATTGGTCGGCCCAGATGCCTAAAAATATCCGGCTGAGCGAACCGGTGAGAATCGGCGTTGCCACCAAAATCCCAAATTCGGTATCGTTCAATCCCAGTTCGGCTTTGATCCGAATGCCGATAATGGAAAAAATAGTCCACACGGCAAAACAAACCGTAAAGGCTAAAGTAGACGTGGTTAGCGCCCGCGTTTGTTGTACCGGCGTTACGTTATCAAGATGTCCCATAGCCCGCTCCCAAGGTAGACTTTCTGACTTTGCATTGGCGCAACATGACCTTTTATGCGAAGATGCAATTGATCCAGATCAAAAACTCTGAAAAAACTTGAACATCGCTAATGTGAAAGGATGCCTGAGTTAAATGGACAGCAAAGTTACACTCGGCCCCGTCACGATTTCAGCACTGTTATCTCTGGGGGAACTGGCGCACCAATTGCAATTGGAACGTGGTTGCACTGCACTCTTTGTGGATAGTGAGGGTGAGATTTATTCCACCGAACTTCTTCAGCAGCGCAAAGCCACAGACAAGGCCGCTCTTGCCCTTGAAAATGTCTGTCAGGATCCGGAGTTGCCTACCAGCATAGGCACCATGACCTTGCAAAAAGTTCTGGAAATTCTGGGGGCGGCCCAAAACCTGAAGAACCACAGGCGCCATGTTGATCAATTCAACCTATCCTTTGCCAGGGCAGTAAACTATTACACCTACACCACCCTTAGCCCGATCCTGGACGTACAGATTGAGATTGCCCTGCATGTGGCCAGTGTCGCACCGACCACGGCCACGGCCTATGCTAATTTGTTGCAATGGAAAGAACGGGTGGGCCGTGAACGGGCCTGGGGTGCACACGGGTTTTGCAGCCAGGTGTTTAAAAACCGCGAATTTTCCGAACGCATGCTCACCCTCATAGACGAGCAGGGCTCCTATAAGCGCGCTTTTATGTCGCTGGCCTCGCCAGCACACCGCGAACTGGTGGACAAGCTGACCTCCGGCTATGTGATGCAGTTTGTCGAAGATCTGCATGCCCTGCTGGCCAGCGATGAGCAGGCCGAAGAATTAGAGGCCATATCGCCCATCACCTGGTTTCAACTGCTTACCGGGAAGATTGAGCGGTTAAAACTGGTGGAAATTGAACTGGTCAGCAATCTGGTGGCCACTCCAGTCAGCCTTACCCCCCGCACCCAGGCCCCGGCAAAACCCAAAACCGCCCCCATGGCCAGCTCTCTGGAACGGCATATGCCGCTGATTCGCGCACTGCCTGCCTTGTCCAAGCTGGATGAGAAAGAACTGCTCGCTTTGCTGGCCCATGCCAATATACAGGAATGTGAAAAGGGTAAATTGCTGTTTTTACAATCTGAACCCCTATCACGCTTCTATCTGATCTTGTCCGGCTGGGTGAAACTGTTCAAAGGCTCGGACACCGGTAATGAGGCCGTGCTGCAAATGCTTTCCGCTGGCGACAGCATTATGGAAGCGGCGGTTCTTTTGAATATCCCTTCAGTGGTCAGCGCCCAGGTGGTTGAAAAAACAACCATATTATCGCTTCCGGCCCCGGTGGTGCGCCAGGTCTTGCAGGATAATAACGCCTTTGCGCTGAACATGATCGGCAGCCTGTCCATGCGCTCGCAGCATTTAATTCAACAGATTGAACAATCACGTCTGCGCAATGCATCCGAACGTGTGGGCTGGTATCTGCTGAAACTGGGGATCGAGGAAGGCGGCGGCACCACTACCTCTATCCGCCTGCCTTATGATAAATCCCTGATCGCTGCTTATCTGGACATGACGCCGGAAACCTTTTCCCGCACCTTGAAAAAGTTCCGCGCCCAGGGCTTTCGTATTGAGAACGATACCATCACCCAGCCGCACCCCAAGGCCTTGTGCTCGTTTTGTGATCAAAGCCTGGCCAATGCCTGTCGCTATCGCGATGAGCCGGACTGTCCCGGCACCTATCTTTGAACCCGTAAATACGCCCTGATATGAGACTTTGCCTGCACACTTGTTTAACGCTGAACCATATGTTATTGGTTCAACGTTAAATTAATAACGAGTGAGCACATGCCCCTATCCCGACGCCATTTTCTTCGCATTACTGGCAGTTCTGCCATCATTTTTCCTGCCACGGCCTGCACCAGAGGCGCGGACATGGCGCGCCAGCCATGGCTGAGTGCCGGGCAATACAATGACCCTGTGCGCCGGGCGCTATCCTACGCCTTGCTGGCCCCCAATCCCCATAACCGACAGCCCTGGGTGGTAGATTTACACGGAAGGTCCAGCGCCACGCTGTACGTTGATCTGGATCGTTTATTACCGCAAACCGACCCCTATAGTCGCCAGATCACCATCGGCCTTGGGTGTTTTCTGGAACAGTTTCGCATTGCCGCTCAAGAATTTGACTTTAAGGCCGCTATTACCCCTTTCCCCGATGGCTATGACGACCGTATTCTGAACAAACGCCCGGTAGCGCATTTGCGTTTAACATCGATGGAACAGCCAGTTCCCTCCCCATATTTCGCGCATATCACAAAGCGGCGGACCAATCGCAACCTCTATCGGGRCCGGGTGCCGGGCCACCTGACCTTAAAGACCATCACACAAGGGCTGGGCGATCATATCGCCACCGGTTTTACCAATCATGCGGATCAGGTTGCCCGGCTTAAGGACCTGGCGGTCACCGCCACGAATATCGAATTTAACACCCCGCATACGTATATGGAGAGCGTCAATGTGATGCGTATAGGTGCCAAAGAAATCAAAGCCAATCCCGATGGTCTGGCGTTGGAAGGCCCCATGCTGGAGACCTTGCATTCCCTGGGCATTCTTAACCGAAAAAGTCTTGCCAATCCCAACTCGGCCATGTTTCGCACCGGCCGCGACGGTTACGCCAACGGCATAAAAAGCGCCCGGGCTTTTGTCTGGCTCAGCACGCCCACCAATACCCGCCTTGATCAGATCCGCACAGGGGCGGCGTATTTACGCTTGAACTTGAACGCCACCGCGCAAGGCCTTGCCATGCACCCGCTCAGTCAGGCCCTGCAGGAATATGCGGAAATGAAAGAAGCGCTCCTACGCATTCATCAAATATTGAACGTAAAAGACGGCGCCCGTGTTCAAATGTTTGCCCGSATCGGCTATGCTAAACCCGTCGCGCCCGCCCCCCGCTGGCCGCTGGAGGCAAAGATCAAACCCGCATGAGCAACACAAAAGACCAAAGCGCCGCCATTCGCGTATTTACCGAGATCGGCATTATCCACCAGCTCAGCCAGAATGCATTGGAGCGTAACCTTCCCGATGGCTTGCGCATGGCACATTTTGGCGTGCTGACCCATTTTGTACGCCGCGATGAGCCGCAAAGTCCAACAGAGCTGYCCAAGGCTTTTCAGGTTACCAAGGGGGCCATGACCAACACCCTGAACCGMCTGTCGACGCGTGGCCTGGTGCGCATTATGGCCGACCCCCACGATGGCCGGGCCAAGCTTGTATCTATCACCGAAGCAGGCAAAGCCATGTACACGCGTGCTTTGAGTGCCATTACCCCGCTTTTGTACCAAACCCTGTCCGCTCTTAGCGAAGAAGAATTTGAAGCGGCCTTGCCATTTCTCACCCGCTTGCGCGAAACTCTGGATCAGGCGCGCAATTAGGCCCACAAAACCCTCCTCAGGATTATACCGGAGGTTCCCATGAAAGCCCTGTTCATTCTGGCTGACATCACCGCGGTCAATGGCGATCCCACCACAGACATCGTGCCTTGAAAAACGTGCGCTTTGTGACGAAAGACAGGATGATCTACAAGGGCGGGGAATAGAGATCATCGCTTTGCCGCTTTAGGGGATCGGGTAAGGCGCGACAACAAAAACTGGATGAGCAGTCCGGCCATTCCGGCAAGAAACAGCGCTGTTGCTGCCAGTGTTAACATACGGTTTTCGAAACGTTCATTGCGCACACCGCTGATTCTCACGCGGTAAGCGCGCTGGCCACCGGGCACGACTTGCGTGAACAGCTCACCATGATAAGCATAAAAGTCCAGATACTTTTCATCATATTTTTCAGGCTGGGTTATGAACGGGTTTTTGGTAGCCTCAGGCACCACACCTCTGGAGACATAGCGATATAACCTATCTGGAAAGACAACTGCATTTTCCGCGACACCTCCAAATAAAAAACTTAAAGCAATAGAGGTCACAGAAACTATTATCCATGCCCGCTGCTTTCTATAATGCGCCCGTTTTTGCGCGCTGGCGGCCTTGGCAATTTGTGGCAAGGCGGCTAATTGTGCCGCCATCTGGCCGTTGGTATCATCGGCAAGAAACTCCGCCGGGGTAAGTTCAAACACCCCAAGAAAACGGTCCAAAACCTCCGCTGAAGGCAGCCCCTTACCGTTCTCCAGTCGCGATAAATAGGATTGTTCAATATTGGCCTTCGCCGCCAGTTCCGGCTGTGTCCAGTCATGAACGGCACGCAGGTTTTTTAGTTTTTCGCCAAGCAACATTTTGGGCTTCCTCCATAAAATTCGCAATTATTCTTGGATATTCTTCGACGAATAGGAAGAAAAATATCCTAGCATAAGCGGTGATATTTACGAATGTGCAGCTCTAATGGGTGAAAAGGGCACGTCTCAGGCAAGCGCTACCCTCACCCTGAGCACGCCCGAAGGGCGAGAGATCAAGCCTTATCGTTCAGCCCCCATACGGGTCATTACCCGATTCATTCGGGTAATCCAGCGGACGTTTAATCTCAACTGGATTGCCAGGACAAGACACATTGGGGGTCGCCTAACTCCATCCTTCGACAAGCTCAGGATGAGGGGGGGCTCTAACGATCCTCGCGCGTATGCCACACACGTATGATAATCACTTCGTCCCCATGGATGCGGTATCGCACTACATACCCTTTGACACCAAAGCGAACAGGCAGTTCGCGAAACTGAGCAACGGATGCGCGCGGGCGGCCAGCCTCAGGAAAATCACATAAAGTCGTTGCCGCCGACAGTATGGTCTCAATRGCATTTTGGGCGGCATCAGCGCTATGGGTAGCTATGAAGTCATAGAGCCGTTCCAGATCATCAAGTGCATCCGGTGCCCATCGCAAAACTGCCATTAGGCGCGGCGCGACTTCATCATATTTGCCATTCTCGTTTTGGCGTCGTTATGGGTATAGACCTCACCCGTCAGCACAAATTTTTCCCACCGTTCATTGAGCAAGCGGTCTTCAGCCGCGATGTCTTCCTCGCGTGCCAAAAACTGTTCAACAGCCTGCTTCATCAGATAATGCGGTGAGCGATCACGGGCCTGACCAAGCTTTTTCAGCCGTTCTTGTGTTGGTTCATCAAGGCGCAGGCCAACCGTTGTGCTTGCCATTGTGRTTCTCGCAGATAACTAYGTTGCACAAAGTATAACATAATTACACCCAATGAACAGCGTATGATTTGCCTCAACTGTTTGTCACCGTTTGCTTGCTGTTGTTCCAGCACCCTCTTTCGTCATTCCGGCGGAGGCCGGAATCCAGTTGTGAGTCAGAGCTGGATACCGTTTTTCAACGGTATGACGCGTCATTTCTGACGATTGTATCCTGACACCGGCATCGCCCCCGGTTGGCCACAGGTCTGCATTTATTGTTTGACAGTAAGTAAATATTGCTTTATGGTATAAATAGAAGGTCGAGGACGTGGGAAGGATTTATATTCCTGCCTTTTTTGTGCCTGAAAACACCCCCTCAACCATACAGAATTGGGAAAATTCCCAATACCCGGCCCGCTTTTGGCGGGCTTTTTTTATGGAGCACACATGGAAAATTTTCCGTGGTGCTTGTTCATTTCGCTATTTTGGAAGCTATTTCGCAGCCTGCGCAAACGCCAAGGTGCGTCTGGTCATACCATGACCAAACAGACGTCATTCAAACGTTTACGTTTCGGCTCTTTTGAAAAGCTGCATATCGAAGTGAACGAGTACACGCCAAGCGACAAAGACTAAAAATCGCTGGCCGGTCCCGTCTTGTCAAATAAAACCACTTTACTGTGGGGGGAAGGTGCGCCTTGAACCAACACTTACAAATCAAACAGCAGACGTTCGGGGTCTTCCAGGCATTCCTTGACCCGCACAAGGAAGGTCACGGCGCCTTTGCCATCCACCACACGGTGATCATAAGACAGCGCCAGA